>CAZLLD010000016.1:0-56104 GCA_964560225.1 uncultured Bacteroidales bacterium | reverse complement strand
CCACGCTCACCTATGAATATTTCCTGAATACATTTGGCCGGAATTCCATCAACAATCTCGGTGGAGACATCATTTCACTGGTGAATGTGGCTGAAGATGACGGCACCTCCATGGAAAATGCCTTCTGGAATGGCAAAGCCGTTTTTTACGGGAATGGCGGCACCCACTTCAAGTCGCTTGCAGGTGCCCTTGATGTCACTGCACATGAACTGGGGCATGGTGTGGTTTCCAACACGGCAAACCTGGAATATTACGGGCAATCGGGTGCCATTAATGAAAGCTATGCCGATATTTTTGGTGCCATGGTTGACCGGGAGGACTGGAAGATTGGCGAAGACGTGGTGAAAACCACCTACTATCCTTCAGGTGCATTAAGGGATATGTCTGATCCGCACAACGGAGGCACAAAAACCGATGACTACTGGCAGCCGGCCCATGTGTCGGAAATGTACCTGGGTACGCAGGACAACGGAGGAGTTCATGTCAACAGCAGTATCGGCAATCATGCCTTTTATTTGTTCGCAACAGCTGTAGGAAAAGAAAAGGCTGAGCAGGTGTTTTACCTGGCACTTACCGATTACCTGACCAAAACTTCACAGTTTATCGATTTCCGGATTGCCGTGGTACAAGCGGCAAGGGATCTTTATGGTGACTCTTCAACAGAAGTAACTGCAGCTGAAAATGCATTTACGGCAGTAGGAGTTCAGGAGGAGGAAGAAGTGGATGACAACCCGGATTATGAAGCCAACAGCGGACAGGAAAGAATTCTTATTTACAATACCGATCCTTATTACACGACAACTTTATATACCTCGCCTGAATCGGGTAATGTATACCTGGGCCTGTCAGAAACCACTTTTTACAATAAGATCAGTGTAACTGACGACGGGTCTGTGGGTGTATTTGTTTCTGATGACCACCACATCAGGTTAATCAACATTGACCCATCCAATCCCGACGAGGAAATCCTGTCGGATGTCCCGGAATGGGACAATGTGGCCATATCCAAAGACGGCCGGTTGCTGGCTGCTATTTCCAAATATGCAGATGACAATACTATTTTCGTGCTTGACCTGAACACAGGCCTGAGTAACACTTTTACCCTTTACAATCCCACAACAAGTCATGATAATACGTATGCAGGTGGTGTGTTGTATGCCGATGCCATTGAATTCGACCATACCGGGGAATATATTATATATGATGCTGTCAACGTTATCAGTTCCACGTATGAAGAGGATATTTTTTACTGGGATATCGGATTCATCAAAGTTTGGGACAAGACCATCGACGATTTTGGAGACGGCCGGATCACCAAGCTCTTCACATCTTTGCCTGAAAATGTCAGCGTGGGAAATCCCGTATTCTCAAAAAATTCACCCGATGTCATTGCTTTTGACTATGAATACGACGACGGAGTTGGTCCGAAATACAGGCTTTATGCGGCCAACCTGATAACAGGTGAACTCAGCAAGCTGCTTGACAATTCAACCTGGGGTTATCCGTCGTTTTCCAAGAACGACGACCGGGTTGCGTATGGAACCATAATTGCTGCCCAGACCGGCTTTACGCAAGATATTTATACAGTTCCCCTGACCACTGAAAAAATCTATGCTGCCGGCAACCCCTCAAAACTCATCGAATCTGCTATCTGGCCTGTATACTATGCCACCGGGGAGCGTAACCTGGATCTGCCTCCTGTAGCCAGCTTCACGGTTGACAAAAAAACCGGAGGATATCCGCTTGTCGTGAGATACGTTGATCTGTCAACCAACAATCCCGCCTCATGGCAATGGACCTTCCAGGGGGGCAATCCGGCCACCTCCACGCTGCAGCATCCCGAGATTACCTATAACACACCGGGAACATACAACGTAACGCTAAAAGTGACCAATACAAACGGAAACAATACCATTACGAAAACCGGATACATTGTTGTAAACAACAGCACCGGAATTGACAATGATGAAAAAGGAGGCTTACGTTTTTACCCCAACCCGGTGGGCAATGTGCTGAATATCGTTTGCCAAGAGGATTTCACTGTTAGAATTCTGAATGTGGAAGGTACCTTGCAGCAAAAAGACAGCAACGTTTCTCAGCTTGATCTGAAGAACCTGAAACCGGGCATTTACATATTGGAAATGGAAACGAAAACAGGAATTACGCGCCATAAATTGCTGAAAGAATAGCTACCGGAGCTTCTTCTTATTTTTGTTTTTTTGCTGCATTTTTTACATTTGTATAAACTAATACTTCAGAAGTCATGTCAAAAGAAAAATCTCCAACTAAAGAGAAAGAAAAGAAACAGGCAAAACTGTCCCTGAAAGAAAAAAGAGCTGCAAAAAAAGAAAAGCGTGATAAAAAGGGATGATCCATCCCTTTTTTCTTTCTTTGGAAAAACTGGTTAATTTTTTGTACTTTTAAGTCCAACTCTTTATATACAGCCATGCTAGAAAATTTAATTGAATTGATTAAGGAGAATGCAGGTGAGGCAATTATTGACAATCCTGCCATTCCGAATGAAAAGAACAATGCTGCGATTGAAACAGCAGCCGGGGCTCTGTTCAAAGCTTTGAAAGGAACTGCTAAAACCGGAGGCATGAGTTCCATAAAGGACTTGTTTCAGGAAGGTACGGATGTGAATTCCAATCCGGTAGTAAACAAAATATCTGCCAATGTTGCCGGTGAGCTGATGAAGAAATTCGGCCTCAACAAAGGAGCTGCCAGCGGCATTGTTGCCATGCTGATTCCCATAGTCCTGAGCAAACTGATCAAAAAAACCAACGATCCGCAAGACAACAGCATCAATCTCGAAAGCGTAATCGGCTCTCTCACTTCTGGCAAAAGCGGATTGGGCGGACTGACCAGTATCCTGGGAACGCTGAAAGGCTTGCTGGGAAGCAAAAGTTAGATAAAACAAAACAGGTGAGACATATCACCTTTTTACCATCAACTTCATTCTCATTATTCCGTATACATGAACACTTAATATAAAAACAGGAATAATGAAGAAAGGAGTACTTTTGATCGCATTTTTACTCGCAGGAGTAGGTCTTGGTTTTTCACAGGCAAGCAGTGTCAGTCAGGCTCAAGCCTTATACATTTTTAACTTCTCCAGGCTTATCCAATGGCCTGCCGGTAGCACATCCGGTGATTTTGTAATCGGAGTAGTGGGTGATAATGAAGTTTTCAATAGTCTGACTAATTATGTTGCCAACAAAAAGGTTGGTATGCAACCTATTGTTGTCAAAAAGTTTGATGATCCCCAAAATGTTGTACGCTGTCACATTGTATTTGTTGGTGACGGAAAGGTTTCGCGCCTGAATGAAATAGTCGGAAAGCTCCATGGTTCAAACAGCCTGATTATTACTGAAAGAAAAGGAATGATCAACTCCGGTTCTGCAATTGACTTCTTCCTGGAGCAGGACAAGCTCAGGTTTGTTATGAATTCCAACAATGCGCAAAAGTACAATCTTATCGTAAGCAAATCACTGGAAGATATGGCATATAAAAATTAACAGCACGCCTGGCATAGGATATTAAACCTGTCCGGCGATCCATCTCGTCTGACAGGACTTTAAAAGGATGGGGCTTTCTGAGGTGACTTGCTCACCCGAAATGAGGTCCCATCTTTTTTTATTTGCCGGCAACAATGATTTAATCTCAAACGGGTGAACTGACATGTTCGACAGGCAAATGACCTGCAGGCCTGTTTTCATGTCAGTTCGTGTGAAGGCAAGCACAGAATTGTCAAGTTCGAGTAATTCCTGACGACAGCCGGGATGAAAAGCCGGACAATTTCTTCGTATTCGCATCAGGTGTGTCAGCCTTTCAAACAACCGACGTTGCATGGTATCTGAAGCCAGCAATCCGGAGATTTCTTCTTCTTTCAGTTGCTTCCGGTTAATGCTTCGGGCTCTGCCGGAAGTCTCTATACCGGCATAATCATTGGTTGTACCCAGCAGGCTGTGAATATAAACAGCCGGTATACCCCGAAGTGCCATCATAATTGCCTGAGACGTTACAAACCGCTCTTCCTGAAAGTTATCGGGCCCCAGCTGAGTGCCCTTCATTGCATCGAGGTAAGTGATGTTGATTTCATAAGGGCTTTGTGAGCCATTGGCATTGATTTTTTTGCTCACCATCCCTCCAAAACCGGTCATTCCGGAAATAAGTCTGTCTATTTCTCCGGCAGGCAATAACCCCTCAAGGGGCCGCACCCCAATACCGTCATGTGAGGCCGTGTAATTAAGGAATGTCTGATCTTCTGAAGTTACGGGTATTTCCTGAACCCATCTGTTCAGATATCCGGCATTGCCTGTATGCAGGGCATGCAACAACAACGGGGGCAGACTGAACTGATACACCATATGGGCTTCATCATGACTGCCAAAATAACTCCAATTTTCACGGTTAGGCACGTTGGTCTCTGTAAGAATTAGCGTGCCCGGGCATATATAGGCGGCTATATCGCGCAACAACTTCACAATCTCGTGTGTTTCCGGCAAATGAAGACTGGTTGTTCCGGGTTGCTTCCAGAGAAAGGCAATGGCATCGAGCCGGATGATTCGGATTCCGCGTGCGATGTAAAAAATCATGGTCCGGATCATTTCCAGCAGCACCTCAGGGTTCGAAAAATCGAGATCGACCTGGTCGGCACTGAATGTGGTCCATACATCCCTGGGGCCGCCAGAGGTTATATAACGGGTAAACAGAGGTGTGCTGCGGGGTCTGACCACACGGGTGTAATCTGAGCCGGGGAAAGCTTCAATAAAATAATCCCTGCCCGGATCAAGGTTTTGCAAATAATTTTGAAACCAGGGATGCGCCGATGAAACATGGTTGATCACCAGATCGGCCATCAGGGTGAAATCCGGAGTAAAAGAGGTAAGGTCATCCCATGTTCCCAGGTCGGGATTCACCTGCATGAAATCACTCACCGCAAATCCGTCATCAGAAGTATAGGGGAAAAAAGGCAGTATGTGTATTGTGCTGAATAAACCTGCCAGATAACGGCCGGCAAACCTTCTGAGTGTTTTTAAAGGCTTTTCGGAAGCAGAACAGATGCTGTTGCCATAGGTAATCAACACAATGTCTTTTTCATTCCATCTCGTTTTGCCATTATATTGCATGTTTGTCATGGCCAGTATCCGGTTCACCAGTCCCTCGCTGAAATTCGTTTTGTAAATAATCTGCAAATGACGGGCTATTACTCCTGCAAATTCAGCCATACCGGCAACCCGGCTTCCGTATTGAGTATTGTTGGTCATGGTGAAATCAGTTTAATGCAGACCCCTGGTGAATATGTTGTTAATCAATGGTCCCAGAGAATCTGAGATAACCTTATGCCCCAGTTTTTCCGACAACACCTTCAGATTATGGGCAACCAACTTGTTTCGAAAGGCTGTATCAATAGCTATGCGGTATGTTGTTTCAATCAGCTCCGGATCCAGGATGTTTTCCTCAACGTAGGGCAAATCAAAACCCAACGGCTCCAGGTCGGTTTTATACACTCCATATTTGTTGATGACTACCGGCAAACCGGCAGCCAGCATCTCAAGCAGGTTGTTGCCGAATCCTTCAACCTGGCTGAAATAGGTTCCGATTCCTCCTGCAGCAGTTACCACTGATGGTATTTCAAAAAAGTTATAATACTTCTTATCTACAATAATATCCCGGTGCGACAATATGTGATCCTCTCCAAAGATCATGAAAACAGCAGATTCAGAATACTCTTCTTTTTTCATCCGGAAATATTCTGTGAGAAATTCTTTATACTTTGCCTGTTCATCACCAGAATGCCCCGATATGAGCAGTGCTAAACACTTGCGGTTTCCGTGTTCGTGAAATTTCTTCTCGAGCTCAAAAGCAAGGTCAATGGCAAATTCAATTTTCTTGCGGGGCACAATCCGCGTGTGTTGTAGCAACACCAAGGTGTCATCCATGGTGAAACCGGCAGATTCAACCATAGAAACCAGACCGATATTTTTGAAGAAGGAACGGTTGTAATTATCCTGTGGCGGAAAGATGAGCTTGTCACCAGTCCAGTCATTTTCCTGCCAGTTCCACGAAATATCATGTGTATTGGGAATGATCACGGTACGTTCATTGAAATACTCGTCCAGCCGGTGAACGCCATACTGGTCAAATATCTTCTTTGCCAAATGAGGCTGTGTGCTGTTTATAAAAACAATGCCATCCACATAGGTTCCGGGAAGGTATTTCAGGTATTTTCGGATGACCGGATTGGGATTTGAAAACTGCTCTCTTTCAAAATAGGAATCATGCCACCATACCAATACCTTGGGCCATATGATGTTTTGTTTTCTGAGGGTTTCGAAATAATAGCCCAGTCCCACTGCTGTAATAAAATTATACGGATGTGATGTATTGTGGGCAATGATGATGTCGATATTGTTCTTTTGAATAAAGTCCGCTATGATATCCTTAGCGATCAATGCATTATCATGAATCAACTTGTCGAGCGTATCGTCGGCCTGGTCATTGAATTTGCTGGTGATCAATTTGTGCATTTCACTCTTGTGCCAGAATACTTCGTTGGTTTGGGCATTAAACCGGGGTGAGGAATGGGCAGCCAGGAAATAGATATTGCCCAGCGGAATACCCAGGCCCTTAACCATAGCATTCACCGATTGGTCGATCACAATGGATACTCCGTCGTTTTTACCGATCAGTGAATGAATGATACCGTAATTGAGGTGTGATATATCCATTATACTATGATTTTTAGTATCTGCCGCAAATCGGTGATGACAGAATCAGGAGTGATGCTCTTAAGTTCGGTTATTTCTTCGTGCATTCTTAAGGATTTCATATCTCCTGCAAAAAGTACAGTTTTCAACCCGGCAAGATGTGCCGGATAGACGTCGCGGAACATGTCGTTACCGACAAAAAGGATCTCATCGGGATAAATTCCGTATTTCAAGCGATACCTGTCCTTCAGCATTTCAAAGAGATAGGAGTCGGGTTTTGACCGTTTGCACTTATATGAAAAAATCGTCAGCTCCTCATCAAAAGGAGGCACCTGCTCGGAATCTGTAATTGAGCCATTTATGAAGTAATTGAGAATAACCGGCGTATAGAATTGTGCATTGGAGACAATGCCCAAAGGTATCTGCCTGCCGGCCAGGTGAGTGATCACCTCATGCATACCGGGCATCGGGTAAATCCGGTTGCTCAATACTTCAAAAACAAAGGTAAAGCATTTGATGCAAAGCGGCCCGTTAAGGACCAGGTTGCTTTTGCTGCTGTGGTCTGAAATAATTTGCTCCCAGATGGAGAGAATGTCAATCTCAGGATAAGGTTTGTCATCAGCTTTATCTCTCTGGTGAACAAGTGACACCTCACTTTTGAACGATTCGAGCATTTCATTAAGAACATTGACCGATTCCGGATAGCGGGGGATAAGTTCAATCCCTGCCGAATCCAGGGCGGTTTTCATATTCCCGGTGGTGATCACTGATTCCTCTATGTCTCCCGAGTCAGAAATCAACATGGTACCATAGACGTCAAAAACGCAGGCTTTAATTGAAGAATCCTGCTGAAAGAAAGGTTTCAAATGCGTAGGCACAGGTTTCATCTCAGGTGTTTCACCGAGAAACTTCCCTATATATTCCAAGTAATTCTTTTCCATATGCTTCAATAGAAAATCTATCTGAGATAACCTGCCTGTTTTTCCGGATGACGTTGTCATCTACATCACTGAGAAATGAGGCAAGAAACGGATTCAGGCTGATCAACTCATTTCTTGCAGGATTCTTCTGCACTACTGATTGAATGATGTCAGCCTGTTCTTCACGATGCGCATCCTTGAAATCTATTACTCTCCTGCCCGATTTCACAAGAATACGGTCATACAGCCTTGGAAATACAACCCCCTGCTTCATGAGATCCTCAATGATGCAGGGCAATCCTCTTCCGATTACCGGCGTGCCGGCCAGCCAGGGCTCCAGATACACCATCCCAAATCCTTCGCGGATGCTTGTTGTTATACAAAAATCGGAAATATTCATTAATTCTTCATGATTTATCCGTTCTCCTGCTTCAAATACAATCTTTAATCCGTTGCTATTGCAGAAAGCTTTCCAGAATTCATACTGTGAAAGTTCTTTCGGGTTTTTCGGGGGCAGCGTAATAATAAATTCTGCCATATCCTGAAAAAGGGTGGCAAGCAGTATGAATTCACCCGGATTCTTACGTTCTATGAGACGCACCGGGTAAGTACAAATCTTTTTCCCGGGATGGATATTCAGTATTTCACAGATTATGTTCCTGCGTTCAGCCCGGTGTGCATTACTGAGGGCAGTTTGAATTGCTACCGGGTTGGGTAATAAATGAAGTCGTGAGGCATCAATGCCGGCATTAAGAATTCGCGCGAAATCGCATGAATTCAAAACCACGAAATGGCAGTTTGGGAAATCGGGATACAATACCTTGCTGAGAGCTAAATCGGCGTATGCAGGTATTGTTTTCTTCAGCAAAGTAAGATTATCAATACGGTCTTCCGCAAAGTCGTGACAATGAAGAACTATAGGAACTCCCTGTGAGGCAAGTAAATATGCCGAAAAGGTAACAGCCGGGTTTTTCCCCAGCCCCGGGTTGTGAAAATGGAACACCGGATTACCTGTACGATGAAATTTGAAGAACTCCATAATCGAATTAACGTTATGGGAATATTCGTTTTGATCGGATACAGCAGAATAGCCCATTGCCGGTTCAATGACAACAGGGACCTCGTGAGCAATTACCTGCTGATTTGCTTGTCCGCATATCACATGCACATTAGTTTCCGGTGAAATGCCCTTTATCCCCGCAATTTGTGATTCAATCACCCGGGTTACCCCTCCCGGATTCAGATGATAGTGTATGATGATGACTTCCATGAATGAGCAGAATGAGGCGATGTGCTATTTTGTGATTGGAATTATTGTACCAATAAATTTAAGGAATAATAGCAACAAAAGAACTATTCGTCAATAGGATTTGTTTATGGTATAATTGAACCGTAATTTTGTATCCGGATGATGCACATACTTTTTTTGTATGTTATAGCGTTTTGATCATACCTGTGAACCTAAACCAAATCTATCCATGCACCAAATTAAATCTGCTAAATTATTGTTTTTCATTATATTCCCTCTGTTAATGATGCTTCCTTCCGGAATTCTTGCCAGGGATACTTCGAGGTCTTTTCAGGAAAACAGTGTTGTCCTGAATCCCTCATTCAAAGTAAAAAGGATGTCGAATGGAACGGTGGTAGTAAGTGCCCCTAAAGAGGACGGAACTATTGTGAAGCACGAATTCAGGGATTTCTATGCTGATCTGATTTTGGCCGCACACCGGAAGCAACGTATGTCGCTAATTTTAAAAAATTTATCTAAAAAATATTACCTGTCTGAAGATGAATGCCGGCGTGAGGTTAAGCATGCACTCAACCAGCTCACTGAATGGCAAATTGTGATTCGTGACGACAAAGTCCTCTGATCACTTTTATCACCCGTGGCTTTCCTCTATTTTTACCTTTAATGTAAATATGCTGCATATTTCGTTTAAAGACCGGAATTCATAACCGATTTTGTTTCCCGAAATTTTGGCAATCTCTATCAGTCCCAGTCCGGCTCCGCCTGTATTGGTGAATTCGCCGTTGGTAATAGTATCCTTATACAGGTCTTTTACTTCCTGTTTGTTCAATGAATTCAGGTGATCGAGCTTCTTTTGCAGCATTGGCATTGCGCTGTTATCCAATATATTAGAAGAGCACAGGCTGAATATATGGTCTTCCCTGGTGATAGACAGGGTTGCAACATTGTCTTGTTCCGTTTCAGTCAAACCTGCTGGTTTCCGGCTGTGCTTCATGATGTTCTCGAGCGCTTCAATCATCACAAGCAGTATTCTTTTATAAGTACCTGTCTGAATGCCCATGATATGAACCTGATTTTTTAGCTTATGAATCAGTTCACCAATGGTTTCATACTGGATTACGCCACGATAGTCAATAAAGGTTTTCTTTTTCAACAGGTCAATGAGGTTATTATATATTTACTATCACTACTCTCCGATTAATTTTTGTTTCGTCCCATCCGGGACTTTGTTTTGTCTAATAATCTTCTTTCTACCAATATATTGTCCCTACGGGACGGTTCCGTTAGGAACCAAATATCGGTAGAAACAGAAAATAACCCGTTTAGCTTTCAAAGTCCCGTAGGGACTTAATAAAACAAGGCATTCAAAAGATATAATAAATTTTAACCGGACAACATTGATTTACTATGTGTAAAACGTATATCAACCACACAGGGTTACAGGGGCATCTCATTTCAGTCATTTATGTAACCGGTATCCTCCTGCAGATTACTGTTCTGCGAAGCAGCTACGGCCAGTGAATCACAGCGCTCGTTTTCGGGAATAGCGGCATGTCCCTTGATCCAAATAAATCTTACCTGGTGTTTTCTGTACACCTGAAGGAACCGTTGCCACAAATCAGGATTTTTTTTACCTGAGAATCCTTTCTTTTCCCATGCAAAAACCCATTTTTTTTCAACGGCATCAGCCACATATTTTGAGTCGGTATAAACAGTTACCAGGCAATTTTCAGTTTTAAGGGCTTCAAGGCCTGTGATCACTGCCAGCAGTTCCATCCGGTTATTGGTGGTATAACGAAAACCTTCCGACAATTCCTTCCGGTGCTTTCCCGACATCAGCACCACGCCAAAACCTCCGGGACCCGGATTGCCGCTTGCAGCACCATCAGTATATATGGTTACCTTATGTTGCATCGGGAAGCGCAATTCCTGTGTTTGACAGAAACAAACGGATGGCAATGGCCAGCAGAATGATACCAAAAACCTTAGTCAGTATGAGTATCCCGGTTGGCCCCAGGATACGTTCTACCAAACGGGTTGCTTTGAGCACCAAATACACAATAAGCATATTCAGGCTGAGTGCAATGAAAATGGTCCACATGCTATAGGCAGCCTTGAGAGAGATGATGGTGGTCATGCTGCCGGCTCCTGCAATAAGCGGAAATGCCAGGGGAAATATAGAGGAATGCTTTAATGATTCATACTTGAAGAACTCTATTCCCAGAACCATCTCCAGTCCAAGAAACAAAAGCACAAATGAACCTGCGATGGCAAATGAATTGATATCCACACCGAACAGTTTCAGGAAAGGCTCTCCGATGAATAGAAACAGCAGCAGTATCGCATAGGCAACAAGTGTGGCTTTTGCCGCTTCTATTTCACCTGATTTACGCTTTAATTCAAGAATATAGGGAATGGAGCCGGTGATGTCAATCACGGCAAAGAGCACCATAAAAACGGAGAAGACATCCAATATTCTTATTTCCATATAGTACAATTAAAAACGCCTGTTGAAAAACGACTATCTGATGATTTTCATTTCATTCACCAGGTGGGCAGCACCTGCGAATTTGTCCATGATGAAAAGCACATACCTGATATCTACACAGATACAACGCTGCAATTCGGGTTCAAAAACTATGTCACCACTCATTGCTTCCCAATTACCGTCGAATGCCAGGCCGATCAGACTGCCTTCACCATCGATGACCGGGCTTCCAGAATTGCCTCCGGTGATATCATTGTTGGTTATAAAACAAACGGGCATGGTTCCATTGACACCATATGGCCCAAAATCCTTTTTCTGATATAGTTCTTTTAATTTTTCAGGGACTACAAATTCCCAGTTATCCGGATCTTCCTTTTCCATGATACCCCGAAGCGTGGTAAAATAGTCGTAATGAACGGCATCACGGGCAACATAATCCCTGACTTTACCATAAGTCAGGCGCATGGTGGAATTGGCATCCGGATAAAACTCACGGTCAGCATGCATCTCTTGCAATCCGGCATTATAAAGCCGATGACCTCTGTCATAGACAGCGTCATAGGCAGCCTCGGCATAATACACATTTCTATATACATCAATTACTGATATAGCTGCTTTCAGCGCAGGATCATTCTCCAGTATCTTCAATGAAGGTTTCCTGACAAAGCTTTCAAACTTTTTGGGATCGGCAAAGATGGTTCTGGAAAACAGGTCGCTGGTATAAGCTCCAACATCACCTTTATATTTGGTTTTGATCAGTGAGTAGAAGTCAGGGTGGTATTCAGCAGGAACCTGATCGCGGTATAGCTTCATCATGGCAGGTACCACCTTCATGTCAGTGGCTACACTATATTCTTTGTAGAAATCTTCCCATCTGGCCTTCAGTATGGCGCACAGTGAGTCGGCAAGTTCCCTGTTGAGCGGATCATTTTTGAGGGCATTATACAAACCATAAGACCTGTAGGCGAAACCGATAATTTCAGAACCCGACAGGAAACATTCATTAACATACTGAATGACATGCGTGTATGGCGAGCGCTTTTCAACCGCTTCCCGGATCAGGTCAAGTGCATCACCATATTGGGCCTTTCGTAAGTTATCGGCATTCACCCAATTGGCAAATTCTTGCTCTTCCTGTTGTTTTTTGGCCATAATGCCGAGGCGTTTCAATCCCAGGTTTTGTCCGATCGAATATTTCCAGTAATTGGAGGACGATGCAAATTTTGAAGCATATTGGATATTCACCTTTTCATCCGCACGCATATCCCGCTGGATGATTTCCTGCTTCTGACCCCGGATTTCAATCCGGTTTGCATTGGTAATCGTCATGAGTTCCTTAATTTCCCAAGAGGTCATATAGCGGTTTGTCCTTCCGGGATATCCCATAATCATGGTAAAATCATCCAACTTCCGTTCTTTAAGTGAAACCGGAAGGAAGTGTTTTGGTTTAAGCGGAACATTATCCTTGCTGTATTCCGCAGGTTTGCCATCGGGGCTGCTGTATACCCTGAATACACTGAAGTCTCCTGTGTGGCGTGGCCACACCCAATTATCGGTGTCGTACCCAAATTTTCCAATAGATGAAGGCGGCGTACCCACAAGCCTTACATCGGTGAAAATTTCGTATACCAGCAGGAAGTAATTATTCCCACCAAAAAAAGATCTTACCCTGGCTTGGTAATGGGTGCCGTTAACCGCTGCTGCGGCAATGGAATCCATCCGTGCAGCGGTAAGGGATATCCTGATGTCTTCCGGAACCGAATCCGCGATACCCGACAGCACCTGGTCTGTAACATCTTCAATCCGAACCAGGAAAGTGGCACTCAACTGGGGGTTGGGAAGTTCTTCCTCATATTTGCCGGCCCAGAATCCGTCGGCCAGGTAGTTATGTTCCGTAGTGCTGTGGTTTTGAATGGCATCGTAACCGCAATGGTGATTGGTCAGTAGCAGCCCGTTTTCAGAAACTATTTCTCCGGTACAACCGCCGCCAAAAATCACAATCGCATCTTTCACACTGCTGTTGTTGATGCTGTATATTTGTTCCGCAGTGAGTTTTAATCCCATTGCGTGCATGGTATCGATATTCAGCTTTTCGATCAGCGGCAACAGCCACATTCCTTCATCGGCTCTCAGGCCTGAGTTCAGCAACAATAAAACACCCAGTGTCCAAATTCTCATCTTTTTCATAAATCTTCTCCAAATTTGATTTTATTCACAATTAAAATTGCATTCAAGCTGCTGATCCAGCAACGAGAAACTTCTCCGGTGATACGCTGAGACGCCGTACCTGGCAATTGCTTCTCGATGCCGGCTAGTCGGGTATCCTTTATTCCGGTCCCACGCATAACATCCAATCTTTTCATGAAGCCTCATCATATATTCATCACGCCAGGTTTTTGCAAGTACAGAAGCAGCTGCTATTGAGGTATAAATCCCATCACCTTTTACAATGCAAGTATAGGGAATATTTCGGAAAGGAAAGAAACGGTTTCCGTCTACCAGGATATGTGCTGGTTTGACGGATAGTTGATCCAATGCCTGGTGCATAGCCAGTATGGAAGCCCGCAGGATATTCAATTCATCTATTTTCAGGTTATCCACCTGAGCCACTGCCCAGGCAACTGCATGGTTTTCTATTTCTGTTCTTAGTTTTTCCCTGATCCGGGGCGTAAGCTTTTTGGAATCATTCAGCAGGGGATGGTGATAGTCTTCCGGAAGGATAACCGCAGCGGCAAAAACGGGACCGGCAAGACATCCGCGTCCGGCTTCATCACAACCTGCTTCAGGTATCCCCGGCGTATGAAAACTTTTAAGCTTGCCCATATTGACGGATTGTGCCTTCAGAATTTGCAAAACTTTCTACTTTTGTAAAGAAAAGAATTTTCATCAGCTTTGAAAAGGAAATTTGTCACTAATCTCGCCCTTCTTTTATTGCTGAACCTGCTGATCAAGCCCATCTATGCTTTTGGCATTGACGTAGGCGTTCAGAATGCTGTTGGCGCCAGTGAATACGGTAACTACTTTATTCTGCTGAACTTTTCCATTATTTTTCAGATATTGCTTGACCTGGGAATTGAGAATTTCAGCCGGCGTGAAATTGCCCGGCACAGCCAGTTGCTTAACAAATACTTATCCAATATTCTTCCGCTGAAACTCTTACTCGGATTACTGTACTTTCTGATATGTTCTGCCGCCGGATATTTCATGGGCTGGAAAGCACATGAATTCGGAATTCTGCTGGCGCTCCTGTTGAACCAGTTTCTGGCAAGCTTCATCCTGTATCTGAGAGCCAATTTAGGAGGGATGCATCTTTTCGGGGCTGATAGTATCATGTCGGTAATTGACCGTTTTGTGGTAATCGTCATTTGCGGTTTCCTCTTGCTTGATCCGGTTACCCGAAGTGCCTTCAGGATTGAATGGCTGGTTTATTCGCAAACCGCTGCCTACCTGATAGGAGCCGGCGTTGCCTTCTCTCTGGTCGTTTCAAAAACCAACACGCTTAAATTCCGTTTTGACCTCCGGTATTACAGAAACATATTGCTGAAGACGATGCCATATGCCTTGCTCATTCTGCTGATGGCCATTTATCTCAGAATTGATTCGGTAATTCTCGGTAAGCTGTTGGATGATGGCAAAGTTCAGGCCGGAATATACGCACAGAGTTTCAGGGTAATTGAAATACTGTCCAATTACGGCTATCTGTTCACCCTGATACTGCTTCCTGTATTCTCAAAAATGATCAAACAGGGCGATTCGGTAGAACATCTTACTCGTTTGTCATTTGCGTTACTAATCGTTCCGGCAATCATCATTGCCTTCGGATGTGTTAGTTACCGGCTGGAAATTATGGGTACCCTTTACCAGGAACACATACAAAGTTCATCCAGAATATTGAGCATTCATGCTTTCAGCTTCCTGGGAATTTGCATCACCTATATTTTTGGAACCCTGCTCACGGCAAACGGAAGCCTGAAACATCTTATTACCATGGCTTCTGCAGCTGTCATTTTAAACATCACGCTGAATATCATATTGATCAAACGCTTCGGTATTACCGGCGCTGCTGCTGCCCATGCCACAACACAACTTTTCACTGCCGCATATCAAATTGTGCTTGCCAAAAAGATTTTCAGGTTTAAAACTGATTACGGAATGCTTGCAAAACTGGCTTTGTTCATTGTGCTGATGGCTGCCGGAAGTATCATGTCGGTCAATCTCCCATTTGCCTGGTACTATTCATTCACCATTTGCATTTTAGGGGGATGCGTGCTGTCGTTGGCACTGGGACTGATTAAGTTAAGGTCAATTTATGAAATAGTGCTGTATAACCGATGAAAAGCAGCACCTTGGTAAAAACTCTGCAGCAGATCTGCTGCTTTGAAAAACCTCAGTTATTCGGTAACTTTGTAACCCGATTGTTTTAATGCATATGAACCTGGTAATCGATATCGGAAACAGCCTTATCAAGCTGGCCCTGTTTAACGGCCAGGGCAACCTAATTGAGGATTTTCGGAAGGACAGAAACTCCTTCCCCGAAATCATCCGCATGAGTAAAACGATGCCTGCCCAAAAGGCAATTGTTTCTGCTGTTGGCCAGCTTGAACCTGAATATCGGGAGCTCCTCATGAAAAACTGGAATGAGCTGATCTTCCTCGACAAAAGCACTCCCCTGCCCATTAAAGTGGTTTATAAAACACCCGAGACCTTAGGCCTTGACCGGATTGCTGCAGCAGCCGGGGCGCATCTGATATTCCCGGGTTACCATGTGCTGATTGTGGATGTGGGAACTGCCATTACCATTGATTTGTTGTCGGACCAGGGTGAATTTCTTGGCGGCAATATTTCGCCCGGAATGCAGACCCGCTTCAGAGCCTTGCATGATTATACTGCAAAGTTGCCTTTAGTGGCTGCCGACAACACCTACCCGGAATTTGGGACCGATACAAGAACAGCCATTGCTGCCGGGGTTCAGCAGGGAATCATTTACGAGATTGACCGGTATATGGAGGCCTGTGAACAGCAATATGCCGGATGCAAATTCATTATTACCGGTGGCGATGCCGGATTTTTTGTTTCCCGGTTAAAAAGACCCATATTTGCAAAACCGGAATTGGTACTTGCCGGACTTAACGCTATCCTGGAATTCAACACATCCGGAATAAAACAATGATGCGTTGCGGAAATATAAATAAAAGTTTCACACCAGTCAGGCTGTTCATCCTGTCGGCCGTCATTATCTGGCAAATGACCTCTTGTAAAAATGATATTGAGATGGTTAAGGCGCTTACCGACGAAATTGACATGCCTGATTTATCGGGATATGATATTGAATTGACATTCACTGATTCAGGAATGCTCAAAGGCCGGATCACAGCACCCGAAGTGCATCAATATCTGCGCGTGGAAGAACCCTATTATGAATTCCCCAAAGGGATGAAGGCCGTTTTCTATGATGCATCAGGACACCCAAAATCATTCATTCAGTCCAGGTATGCCATATTTTACGAGAACAAACAATTATGGGAAGCCAGGAACCAGGTGATTGCAGAATCACCTTCAGAAGGGAAAAAACTGGAAACCGAACACATGTTCTGGAATCAGCGCGAGAAAAAAGTATATTCTGATAACTTCACCAAACTGACCAACCCAAACGGAGTCTTTAACGGGGAGTTTGGTTTCGAAGCGCGGGAAGACCTCAGTTATTATGAACTGAAAGGTCTGAAAGGAAAAGTTAATGTTCCCGATCCGCAATCGGTAAATCCGGCGGATCAGTAATAGACATCAAACATACCATGAGCCAGGTTTTAGTTATATTTACCATGTTGATGCTTGCCGCTTTCTTTGCAGGAATGGAAATTGCATTCCTGGCCTCAAACAAGCTCAGGCTCGAATTGGAGCGTAAACAGGGACTGCTGTCTTCCAGAATCATTGGCATTTTTCAGGAATATTCCGGACAGTATATTGCCACCATTCAACTTGGCAACAACATTGCCATTGTCATTTACGGTATTTTCATTTCACGCTGGCTTGATCCGTTCTTCAGCAGTTTTATCGATTCGGAAACAGGAGTGATGGCTGTTCAAACAATCTTATCAACCCTGATCGTATTGCTTCTGGCCGAATTTTTGCCCAAGGCGCTGGTAAGGATCAATCCCAACTTCGCACTGCGTTTCATGTCATTCCCGCTTCTTTTGGTTTTCATTATTCTATATCCCGTAAGTTTGGCCATTCACAGGCTGTCGAACTTAATTCTGAAAACGATTGTCAGAACTGACTCTGCCGATCAGTATGACCAGATGGTCTTTGGGAAAGTAGACCTGCATCACCTCATTGATGAAAGTCAGGATAACAAAGGAGAAAACCCGAATGAAGACATGGCTGAAATAAAGCTGTTTCAGAATGCCCTGGGATTTTCCAATGTCAAAGTCAGGGATTGCATGATACCACGCACCGAGATGGTGGCAGCGAACATTGGAGATTCTATTGAAGTCCTGCGTCAGAAGTTCATCGAAAGCGGTTTCTCAAAAGTACTCATCTACGAGAACAATATTGACAATATCGTGGGCTATGTTACTTCAAAGGAGTTATTTAAGAACCCGGCCGACATCAAATCGATGATGATGGAAATTGCTTTTATCCCCGAAACCATGAAAGCTAACAAGCTGCTCAAGAAATTCATCCAGGAGCACAGAAGTATTGCCGTGGTTGTGGATGAGTTCGGAGGCATTTCAGGTATGCTCACTATTGAGGACATCATGGAAGAGATCTTCGGTGAGATTGATGATGAACATGATATTGATGAGTTTGTGGAAAAAAACCCGGAAAAAGGACATTATATCTTTTCAGGACGCCTTGAAATTGACTATCTGAATGAGACCTACAACCTGGGCCTGCCCGAATCAGAGGAATACGACACCCTGGCCGGATATATTATTTTTATTAACCAGAACATACCAAAAGTAAATGACAAAATTATTTCCGGCAAATATGAATTCAGGATTCTTAAAGTAAGCCGTACACGCATTGAGCTTGTCCAGATGAAAACACTCCAGGCTTAAAGTTGCTGAATGCCAACAGACCGCATGTCAAACAACTTCCTAAATTTTACTTTTCATACATTATAAATAAGATTAATTGCTATCTTCGTACCCGATTTTTTTGAACATTATAACAGAAGTTACTACATGGCAATTCTAGAAAGATTGAGAGTCAGGGCCGGCCTACTGCTGGCTATTGTAATAGGTTTGGCATTACTTGCATTCGTTTTGAGTGATTTCCTTGATTCCAGCGGATCTCTTTTTACAAGATCAAAATTTGAAATAGCAGAAGTTTCTGGCAAATCTGTTCCTTATACAGAATATGAGACCAAAGTAAAGGAACTGGTTGATATTCAGAAAATACAGAGCGGACAGGAAAGCCTCAATGAAGAAACGGTTGACCAGATCAGATCCATTACCTGGGAAAACATGATCCAGGATATGCTTTTGGAAAAACAGTATGCCAAAATCGGAGTTGATGTTTCCGATGAAGAACTTGGGATATTGATCCAGGGTGAAAATCCACATCCCTTCATTTCACAAATTTTTACTGACCAGCAAACAGGCATGCTCAACCGGATCGCATTGAATACATTTTTGAGGCGTATTAAAGAGGAAGAGGCGGCCAGTGAGGAAACCAAGTTTTACCTTTATGTAGAAAACGAAATCTACAGGCAGCGCAAAAACATCAAATACAGTACCCTGATCAGAAAAGGGCTTTACGCAACCAAATTCGAAACTGAAAGGCAAAACCTGGAGAATGCCCGTACGGCTGATCTGAATTTTATCGTCCAACGGTTCACTACGGTTTCTGATTCAGCTATCCAGGTTTCTGAAAGCGATATCAACAAATACTATAAGGAACATATCAACATGTTCAAACAAAAGGAATCCAGGGACATTCGGTATGTCAGTTTTGAAGTTGTTCCTTCCCAGGCCGACTTCCAGGCTGCCGAACAATGGATTAATCAAATCAAACCCGAGTTTGAAACTGCTGAAGATATTATAAACTTCATCACCATGGAATCTGATTTGCCGTTTGACGAAAGAAACTATGGTGTTGGAGAATTGCCCGATACGTTAAGCGACAATTTGTTTAACGCCACAATTGGAACTTCCTTTGGACCTTACTTCACGGACAATTCTTACCGGATATCCCGGCTTGCCAACGTCAGGTACCTGCCCGATTCGGTTAAAGCCCGCCATATTCTATTGAGAGCCCAGCAGGCCAACGCACAGGAAATTAATAAATTAGCAGATAGTCTGATGAATCTGATCAAGGGTGGAAGCGATTTTGCCATGATGGCCATGCTTCATTCAGGCGATGGTTCGGCACAGAACGGAGGAGATCTGGGTTGGTTCAAGGACGGTGAAATGGTTAAACCTTTTAATGATACCTGTTTTCTGGGTAAAAAGGGAGATGTGAAAAAAGTGATCACACAATACGGCATTCATGTTGTTCAGATTCTTGATCAGTCCAAACCTTCCCGGAAAGTCCAGATTGGCACCCTGGTGAAAAATGTGATAGCCAGTGAAGAAACCGACCATAGTTATTATGTTCAGGCAAACGAATTTGCCGGGACAAACGATACCTATGAAAAATTCATGAAAGCTGTGGAAGAAAAGAAACTCAGCCGAAATATGCAGGTAGCTCTGAACCTGGCTCCCATGGACAAAAATGTCAATGACCTGTCGCAGGCAAGACAACTTGTGAGCTGGGCATACAAAGCTGAAGAAAAGGATGTTTCCACAGTTTTCGATCTGGGCAATAAATATGTTGTTGCTGCTGTTGATAAGGTAAGAGAAGAAGGGCCTGCTCCTTTGGCCGATGTCCGGGCTGATGTTGAGAACAGGGTCAGACAGCAGAAAAAAGCAGAAATGCTGACTGCAAAAATCAATGAAAAGAAAGCATCTGCCAAAACCATCGAAGACCTTGGCCGTTCGTTAGGCGTACCGGTTGAACCTGTGAGTGGTATCAAGTATACATCCAGCGCCCTTGGAACAGCAGGTATTGAGCCCAATGTTATTGCTGCTGCCATGGAAATGCAAAAGGGATCCATTTCAGAACCCATTGCCGGAGAAAACGGTGTGTATGTACTCTCGGTAAATAACATCACCGAACCGGCTGTACCTGATGTTCAAACAGCTGCTGTTGCACGAAACTTTGTTGAGAGAAACTATGCTGCCCGGGCCAACTATTTCGCCTTTGAAGCCCTCAAGGAGCTGGCTAAAGTAAAAGACAACCGCAGGGAGTTTTATTAGCAAGCAGTGCCTTTTTAGGGGAAAAGCACCTGTCAGCAGATTGAGCAATTGCGGCAGGTGTTTTTTTTGTTGTTTGTCGCAACAACAGATTCCTGCCAAAGGTCATTTTTTTTAACTTCTGTTTTAGATTAACTTAGTTGATCTATAACTTCTTTATGGAAAGAATACTGATCATAGGTGCAGCGGGGCAAATCGGGTCAGAGCTTACCCTGGAACTCAGAAAGATTTACGGTAATTCCAATGTTTATGCTACTGACGTTAAGGATGCCCCAGCCGACATCAAAGAAAGCGGTCCCTTTCAACTGTTGGACGTGATGGACGATAAACATCTGATTCATTTTGTAATACGAAATAAAATTACGCAGATATATCACCTGGCAGCAGTGTTGTCGGGAAATGCAGAGAAACTTCCCACCCAGGCCTGGCATATCAATATGAACAGCCTGATGAATATCCTTGAAGTGGCTAAACTGGTAGAAGATGTCAGGAAGATCTTTTGGCCCAGTTCGATTGCAGTGTTTGGAAACTCCACTCCAAAAACCGGCACACCCCAGCTTACCGTTATGGAGCCCTCAACAGTTTATGGGATCAGCAAGCTTGCCGGTGAACGGTGGTGCGAATATTACCATAAAAGGTACCATATTGATATCCGAAGTCTGCGTTATCCGGGCCTGATCAGTCATAAAACCGAACCAGGAGGAGGGACAACCGACTGGGCTGTTGAAATATACTTTGAAGCCGTTCGTAGAAAAAATTACACTTGCTTTCTGAGTGAAGACATTTCACTCCCCATGATGTTCATGGAAGATGCCATAAACGCTACCATCAGGCTGATGGAAACCGACAAGGCCAACCTGTCATGCCATTCTTCATACAATATCACCGGACCCAGTCTGACCCCGCGCCAGGTTGCAGTTGACATCCGCAGGCACATACCCGGTTTCGACATCACCTATCATCCTGATTTCAGGCAATCCATAGCCGAAAGCTGGCCCAGCAGCATTGATGACAGTGAGCTGCGCTCCAGTATTGTATGGAAACCCAGGTATGATCTGCAACATATCACAGACCGGATGATCGAAGAAATCAGAAAGAA
The DNA here is from genome assembly GCA_964560225.1 of uncultured Bacteroidales bacterium. Classification (GTDB taxonomy): domain Bacteria; phylum Bacteroidota; class Bacteroidia; order Bacteroidales; family UBA10428; genus UBA5072. The sequence goes on along the minus strand of CAZLLD010000016.1, from coordinate 34,339 downwards.
GGTCTGAACTGATCATTTTAGTTCCAGTTTAGAATAATACAAACGATTATGTACGGAAAAGTAAAACTCCATCTCCAGCAGGAATTGAAGTCCATTGCTGATACAGGTCTGTTCAAAAATGAAAGGATTATCGTATCCCCGCAGGATGCCGTGATTAAACTTGCCGACGGGAAAGAAGTACTTAATTTCTGTGCCAACAATTACCTGGGTTTATCATCAAGCCCGGCATTGATTGAGGCTGCACACAAAACCCTCGACTCACATGGTTTCGGAATGTCTTCGGTACGATTCATTTGCGGAACTACTGATTTACATAAAAAGCTGGAAGAAAAAATAGCCCGTTTTTTTGGCACAGAGGACACCATCCTTTATGCTGCCTGCTTTGACGCAAACGGCGGGGTATTTGAACCCCTGTTTGGTGAAGAGGATGCCATCATCTCTGATTCACTAAATCATGCTTCAATAATAGACGGAGTAAGGTTGTGCAAGGCACAACGGTTTCGTTATGCCAATGCCGACATGGCCGATCTGGAAGAACAGCTGAAAAAAGCCGCATCATGCCGGTTCCGCATTGTGGTAACCGACGGGGTTTTCAGCATGGATGGCAATGTTGCGCCTGTTGACAAAATATGCAGTCTGGCAGAGAAATACGATGCGCTTGTGATGGTGGATGAATGCCATTCGGCGGGAGTGGTAGGGAATACCGGCAGAGGTGTTACCGAACTATTTGACATACGCGGCCAGGTCGACATCATTACCGGAACGCTGGGAAAAGCTTTTGGCGGTGCCATCGGTGGTTTTACAACCGGCCGCAAGGAAATTGTCGAAATGTTGCGGCAACGCTCGCGGCCTTACCTTTTTTCAAATTCAATACCACCTGCCATCGTCGGCGCAGGTATTGCCCTGTTCGACATGATGAACGCAACTACCGAATTGCAGGACCGCCTGCACCAGAACACAGACTTTTTCAGGGATGAGATCGTCAGAGCCGGATTCACCATCAAACCCTCCAGGAGTGCCATTGTGGCCATCATGCTGTTTGATGCGCGCCTTTCTCAGGATTTCGCAGCTGCCCTGCTCAATGAAGGGATATACGTGATCGGCTTTTACTATCCCGTTGTGCCTAAAGGGGAGGCACGGATCAGGGTACAGCTCTCGGCAGCACACTCCCGTGAAAACCTGGAACAGGCCATTCAGGCATTTATTAAAGTGGGCAAAAAGCTTCAGGTTATCTAAAGACCCCTGGCCATCAGGTAGACAACAGCTACCGGCATAACAAATAATATCGAGTCGATCCGGTCAAGCACGCCTCCATGCCCCGGAATCAGGGTTCCGGAGTCCTTCCGGTTTGCCTTTCTCTTGATGAGTGATTCCACCAGATCACCATATACTCCGAAAACCGAAACAATCGCAGCCAGTACCAGCCAGTCGGGAATTGTGAGCAGGCCCATGATCCTGTTCATAAAAAATGCAGCTGCCAGTGTAAACAGGGTGCCTCCAAACAAACCCTCCCATGATTTCTTAGGTGATATGCGCGGAAATAATTTGTGCTTCCCCAGGGTTGAACCTGTTACATAGGCCCCTGTATCGTTAATCCAAACCAGGGCAAGAATACCCAGCACAATCCGGTGTGTGTAGGCATGTGAGTTGATGGCAGGAAATGCAAGGTATATCATGATGCACAGCGGGGCAATAATGTAGAGCAATCCCAGGAAAACCTTTGACATATCGTCAGTCACACTGACAACCGGCTGATACAAAGCATTGATTAACAACAAAACGGGAAAAATTGCCACTATGACAAGATACCTGAATTCAAGAACACCTGAAACAGTCAGAAATACCAGCGTGTAAATGAAAGCCCCGGCAATCAGGCCCGGTAATGTCAGCCTTTTATGTATGTCTCCGGCAAGTTCATAAAACTCGGAAAGGGCAAGTATGCCCATTGAAACAAAGACCATTCCAAAAGAATATTTCCCCAAAAACAGGGAGCCTATCAGGATAATCAGGTAAACAATGCCTGATATGGTTCTTTGAAATAAGTTTTTCAAGCTTCTAAATCTTTTAGCAGGTGCTTTGCCTTAAGCAACATATCCTGTTTCACATACACTTCAATATCTCCTACAAGCAATACAGAATCAGTCTTATTCACCATATAGGAATCAATACCTGCATCGCCAAGAATATTCATGGCTATTTCAGCAAGATACTGCCTGTCCGCTGTAAATGCCACCACCCATTCATTCTGTGGTGTCTTCATCCGCTCCGGCCTTTACCTCATCTTTCTTTTGTGTTTCCTGAGAAACTTCGGCCTTAAATTTACGTTTTCCGAAGATTTTCTCGAGGTCTTCCGTGAAGATAACTTCTTTTTCAAGAAGCTGTTCGGCAAGCTGAACAAGTCCTTCTTTTTGCTGATTGAGAATACTCAGGGCTTCTGCATACTGCAAATCCACAATTCCTTTTGCTTCTTCATCAATCAGTTCAGCAGTTTTATCGCTATACGGGCGCTGAAAGAAATAATCACTCTGTCCTGAAGAATCATAGAAGCTCAGGTTGCCGATTTTATCGCTGAGCCCGAAATAGGTAACCATGGCATAGGCCTGTTTGGTTACTCTTTCCAAATCATTCAGAGCACCTGTGGATACCTTTCCAAATATAATCTGTTCGGCAGCCCGGCCTCCCAGGGTGGCTGTCATTTCCTGCAAAAGCTGGTCGCGTGTGGTGATCTGCCTTTCCTCGGGAAGGTACCAGGCAGCACCCAATGATTTTCCGCGCGGAATAATTGTCACCTTAACAAGCGGACTGGCATGCTCGAGCATCCAGCTCACAGTAGCATGGCCTGCTTCGTGGTATGCGATGGTTTTTTTCTCGTCCTGGCTGATGATCTTGTTCTTCTTTTCCAACCCGCCTACAATACGGTCAACCGCATCCAGGAAATCCTGTTTCTGGACTGATTTCTTGTTCTTCCGTGCAGCTATCAGCGCTGCTTCATTACACACGTTGGCAATATCGGCTCCAGAAAAGCCGGGGGTTTGTCGGGCAAGAAAATCCACATCGAGGTCTTTATCGATTTTCAGGGGTCGCAGGTGCACCTTGAAAATTTCTTTTCGCTCGTTAAGATCCGGCAGTTCCACATAAATTTGTCTATCAAAGCGTCCGGCACGTAACAGTGCTTTGTCAAGTATGTCAGCCCTGTTTGTGGCTGCAAGAATGATGACTCCGGCATTGGATGCAAAGCCGTCCATCTCAGTAAGAAGTTGATTCAGCGTATTTTCGCGTTCGTCGTTGGCTCCCATGTTAGGATTCCTGCCACGGGCCCGGCCAATGGCATCTATCTCGTCAATGAATACAATGCAAGGTGCCTTCTCTTTTGCTTGCTTGAACAGATCGCGCACGCGTGATGCGCCCACACCTACAAACATTTCAACGAAATCAGAACCCGAAAGGGAGAAGAACGGGACATGCGCTTCTCCGGCAACTGCTTTGGCCAGCAAGGTCTTGCCTGTTCCCGGAGGTCCCACGAGCAAGGCACCTTTGGGGATTTTGCCACCCAGATCGGTATACTTCTTGGGTTTCTTAAGAAAATCAACGATTTCCTTCACCTCCATTTTGGCTTCTTCCAGCCCCGCCACGTCTTTGAAATCGAGCCGGATGTTTTCATCCTTGTCAAATATCCTGGCTTTGGATTTTCCTACATTGAATATATTGGTACCCCCGGCTCCGCCGCTCCCCCCGCTCATTCTTCTGAATATGACCAGGTAGAAAACAACCAGTATAATCAGGGGCAACAGCACATACATTGAATCACCAAAGGTGCGCTTCCTGACATATTCGGGATAAACCCTTTCGGCTTCGGGAATATCAGCCTGTGCCTCTTCAAGATTTTTCGAAAAATTGTCGTTAGAGGCGATGGTCATCGTGTAATGTGGCCCTACCTTTGAAAAGGAATTGAGCTTTTTGCTCAAATTCTTCTGATGCTTGGGTTGTTCAAGCACCTCCTCTTTTACATATATTTCAACATACTGTTCATTAACTACCTTAATTTCTTTTATTTCCTTTTTCAGCAGCAGCTCATTCCTGAAAAACTTCCAGTCGATCGGAACCGGTCCCTGTCCCGAGTCAAAGAAATAAATGAGCAATATGGCCGCTGCAATGAGAATGTATATCCAAAGTGCATTGAATTTAGGCTTTTTGTTCCCAAGCAGGTTGCCCGGTGTCTTCGACCCGTTGTTTTCCTTATCTCCTTCAGGTTTTTGTTTTGATTCGTTATTTTCTTCCATGCTGTACTTTTTCCTTGTTATTCATCCCGGATCATGGTGATATCGGCATCGCCCCATAAATCCTCGAGCCGGTAATACTCTCTGGCTTCCTTCTGAAAGATATGCACCACCATACTTCCGTAATCAAGCAATATCCATTGTGCATTCTCAAGTCCTTCCCGATGACTTACTTTCATTCTAAGCTTCTCCTCAACTTTGTCTTCTACAGACTCTGCCAATGCCCTGACCTGAGTTTCTGAATCGCCATGACAAATGATAAAATGGTCACAGGCTGCATAATCCAGTTTCCTCAAATCCAAATTTACAACCTCTTTCCCCTTCTTTTCAAGCAATCCTTCAATGATATTTGCTAACAATTGATCGTAATTTCCCAAGCCGGATCAGTTTTAATTTCAAGTTACAAAAATAATCAATTTATCTTTTGGGCTGAAATTTCAAAACCACACTATTTTTGGCCATGTTTCCATAATACTTTGGATATGCTTATATTTCATTTACAATTTCAATACCAAAAATTGCCTGATACGACCAGGTGAAACAAATTCATTGCTCATGAAAAAATCAATTTTTGGGGAACCCTTACTAAAACTAGACTCGGTGGATTCTACCAACAATTACGCTGCGGCTCTTTTAGCCAAAGGAACTGCCATTGATGGCACTGTAATTTTGTCAGCTTATCAATACAGCGGCAAGGGGCAGGGGTCGAATACCTGGATTAGCAGTGCTGGTGAAAATCTCTTGTTCAGCATCATACTCAAACCGCCATTGCTCCCGGCCGAGAAGCAGTTCTTTCTGTCAATGAGCATTTCATGGGGAATTGCCGGCTTCGTGGAGTCTCTTGTCAGTCAGGTACAAATCAAATGGCCCAATGACATCCTGATTCATAACAAAAAGGTCGCGGGAATTCTGATAGAGAATACGGTTTCCGGAATGAACCTGAGCTCTTCGGTTGTTGGCATAGGACTGAACGTGAACCAGGAAGTATTTCCCGGCGGTGTCATCAACGCCACATCGCTTAAACTTGAATCAGAACGTGAATTTGACCTCAACCATACGCTGCAAGGCCTTACCGGATGGCTGAACAACTGTCTCAACAGCTTGTATGAAGAGCAATTTGGTGTTATAAAAGTCAATTACCTGAACCGGCTGTGGATGCTGAACAAATGGTCTGTATATAGCGATGCTTCCGGTAAATTCGAAGGCCGCATATCTGATGTCACTGATTCTGGAGAACTGATGGTTTTACTCCGAAACGGGAAAATCAAAACTTACGGCTTTCAGGAGATTGCTTTTAACAACATGCTGTAAAACCTTCATGGTGCTGTTTTCTGATTTCATTTGTCGAAATCAATAGTTTCAATTTTTTCGATTATCAGATCGAGAAAATGTTGCAACGGTGACCTGGCCATCATTTCAAGAAACACATTCAGGTTGGCCTCAAGCGTAATATCTACCTCGGAAGTATTTTCACTGATTGCCGCAATACGTACATGAAATGTAAAATCAGCGGCACTGTCGTCCGTGGCTTTAATCACCATCCGGTCGCACGGTCGCTTTTCGCTTATTTTAAGGCCCACGTTCCCAAGTCCGCTGATATTGAATCTTACTGTGTCATCTGTAAAAACAACCTGTTGCATCATGTCGGAAGACATCAGATTACTGAAGTTTCTGAAATCTGTCAGAAAATTATACACAACTTCCTGGCTGCCGTTTGCCTTTCCTTTATTGCTGTCAAGTGTAAGCATGAATTCTGGAATTAATAGTGTAAACGATCATACTCCTCTCCAGGTTTCGGGAGACTGCCTCCACTCCCTGAGGGTTTCCAGGTTACCAGCAGAAATATATCCGGTCTCAAGTGCAAGATCTACTAAAACCTCGTAATTACTCAGCGTAACAAGATTGCATCCTGCATCTTTAAAACCCGCTTCTGCCTTGGGAAATCCATAAGTGAAAATAGCAACCATGCCCAGTACCTCACAGCCAAACTGCCTCAGTGCATGAACAGCTTTCAGACTGCTTCCGCCGGTAGATATCAGGTCTTCAATGACAACAACCCGCTGTCCTTTTTGAGGATCACCTTCAATTAGATTCTCAAGCCCATGGCCTTTGGCTTCCGACCTTACATACATGAACGGAAGATCAAGCATGTCAGCTACCAGTGCACCCTGAGCAATAGCGCCAGTTGCAACTCCGGCAATAGCCTCTGTTGATAAAAATTTTTCTTTTATAAGTTCTGCAAAGCTATATTTGATAGCTTTTCTGATTTTGGGGTATGCTAAGGTTTTGCGGTTGTCGCAATAAATGGGCGACTTCCATCCTGATGCCCATTGAAAAGGTTTATCAGGACTTAATTTGATGGCATGACATTCAAGCAGGAGGTTGGCAATTGTTTTTTCAGATTTTTTCATGAAGTAAATGTACAAAGTTTTTTTCAACGAGAGGATTGTGTTGTTGACTGATGATTTCATCAGGAACTTTCAGGCAAAGTACGGACTTTTCTACAAGTACAAGAATGTGGAAGAGCTCGGTGATTTGCTTGACATTTACTGGAACCTGAAATGTATTGATACGCTTTTTATTTTTCATTACGACATTGATGAGCTGCGTGAAAGATTCAAATCATGCTTTCAACAGGTTTATGCCGCAGGCGGGCTTGTTCAGAATGAATCAGGCGAGTACCTGATCATCAAGCGTATGGGGAAATGGGACCTCCCGAAAGGCAAGGTTGACCACAATGAAACATTTGAAGATGCCGCCGTAAGAGAAGTTACTGAAGAATGCGGTATTCATGGGCTTGAAGTAACCGGCCCGCTTATGGCCACTTACCACACATATTATATAGACGAATCGGCCATTTTGAAAAGAACCGCCTGGTTTGAGATGCAGTATCGCGGAACGGAAGAGCCCGTTCCCCAATTCGACGAGGACATTACCGAGATCAGGTGGATCAGGAAGGAGGATCTGGGAAGCATCATATCGAATACCTACCCGGCCATTTCCGATATCCTGAAGTACAAAAACCTGTTATAGGTCGCCCCTGGCTTTCATCACCTCAAATAAGCGCTGTTCAAAGTTTTCGGCCGGCGATGAGGCCGGGGAATGAATTAATTTGCCATCAGGACCTATCAGAAAATAAGTCGGAAAAGCGCGAATGTCATACTCCTTGAGAATTTCAGGCTGATTGTTGTAATATAGAAATTTCCAGTCGTAATTGTTCTTTTTCAGGAACTGTGTGAATATCTCCTCATCCGGATCTGTAGCAATGGTGATCACCTCAATCTTGTCCTTATGCCTTTCGTAAAAGGGAGTGAGCATTCTGAATTCATTCAGACAGGAATAACTCTGACAGGTACAGAAATTCAAATAGACATACCTGCCTCTGAAATCGGATAATTTTACCAATTTGCCACTTGTATCCAGTAGTTCAAATTGCGGAGGATCATATCCTGGCTGAAGCCGTGTTATCTTGTGTCTTATGTTGCGTGCAATTATGGCATGCTCGCCGATAGTGGTTCTCAGTATGACTGAATCAAGTATGGCTAACAATCCTTTTCGCGAAAACTGGTTGCCGTAAAACTCGTCATGAACCTGTTTCAGTATGATTAATTCCTTGAGTGTATCGTTACTGAAATTGCCGGCAACAGAAAGCGTGTGAAGCAAAGAGCTGTAACTTCCGATCCTGTTGATGTCATCATAAACTTTTTTCCCTGAATCAGACCGGCCCAGAAATATAAAATACTTATCAAACACCTGGTTGAACAAATCACCGTAAACCGGATTGTTGTACAATACCGGCCGGTTATTGAAATATTCATCCGAAAGGCTTTGAACGCGCTGCTGACTGGCCAGCAATTTCAGCATCCCGTAATAGTAATTCCGGTAGTCACCGAAAAAGCGATTGGCGGAGCTTTTAAACGGCGCTTCGATTTGCTGAATATCAGCCTCCAGTTTAGCCCAGTCGGTTTTCTGGTAAATGCTGTTTACATGCTTGTCATAATAAGGGATATAAGAATCATCGAACATCACGATGAGCATGTTGAGATCTTCGCTGCTGAAGTTTGTAAGGCCCAGGTGTATTTCAACCGGTTCGAAATAAGGATTCAGGAGTTCTTCCGGTGATTTATCACTTCGCTCGGGGAGTACCAGGTGATAAGTGTTCCCGGGCTCAACATAAAAATATCCCCGGTATATTCCCAGGTAAGTATAAAGTTGACAGGCAGAATCCAGGGAGACATCCAGTTCGAAATCACCCGCATCAGAAACCATGCATTCACCAACCAGATCTTCAGTTCCTGTAATCCAGTCAGAAGTTTTGTAAAATGTGATTTTCGAATTTCTGTAGGACGGAGCATTACCGGCAATGTGGACATTTCCCTCTGATGAAACGCAAGGTTGAACAAGGAAAAGCAACACCAACAGAAAAAAAACCGGTTTCATCTCAGCTATTTATCAGATCAACGTTAAATCCGAACGGCAGAAAAGAACTGGCATCACCGCCCTGCTTGATGATTTCACGGATAATTGAAGAATTCACGAAGGTATGTTGAGGCAATGTAAGCAAGAATACCGTTTCTATATCGGGATACATTACCTTATTGGTTTGTGCTATGGCCCGTTCGTACTCGAAATCAGCTGCTGTACGCAGTCCACGGAGAATGTACCGTGATTTTTCGCTTTTGCAGAAATCCACGGTAAGTCCCTTGAATGCCTTTACCACAACCCTGCCTTTGGTATCTTCAAACACTTTTCGTATCTCAGACAGACTCTTTTCAATTGGGATAAACCTGATTTTAGTGGTGTTATAACCAATGCCGACGATTACTTTGTCAAACATATCCAAAGCGCGGCGTACAACTGATTCATGCCCTATGGTAAAGGGATCGAATGATCCCGGGAAAACAGCAGTTTTTATTTTATCATCCGCCATATGATATAGTCCATGATTTTGGTAAACTTACGTATTTATGTGCAGAAATAAAACATCCATCTTCCGATCAGATTGAGTTGTGTCCAGGCCCCCGGTTTACCTGCAATGGCAACAACCTATTGTTCATTGCTAATTGTTAATTGCTAATTGCTAATTGCCAATTGATTTACTCTTCCCTCACCTGCAACGCGCCAAACACCACCGGTGCATCAATAATCAGGTTGTTGAGTGATGTTCCAAATGTGTCGGTTGCATATTGTATTGTTCCGAAGGCAACTGTATTACCATCGGGCATGGTAGCACCGGCAAATACGGCATCTGATTTGATCTTCACGGGAGTATTCTTGGTGATCCTGATAACAGAGTTTCCGAACACCGTATTGATCTTTATTCTTATAGGTTCATTGTCGGGAAACTGTACGTTCCTGAAATCATAAACCGACCTGCCGAAGATCACATTGTACTCGGCGTTGTCCTTTGGCTGGTCGGTTACCGCCCGGTCATCGAACATGGTGTTGTGTTCATCCCTGTGAGCTTTGAACATCCAGGGCTTGCCAACCAACAGGCTCACCCCAACAAAAATCAGGAAGAGCGCAAAAAGCACCCCGAAAAGATTAACATCAAAAACTACCCTAAATATGGCTGCCAGGCCAATAAGAACCAGCAGCACACCCCAAAATAAACCTGGTGCCATTTTCATACAGTTTTAAAATTTAGGTACAAAATAGGGCATTGGCCCGCAGTTATAAAACAATATATCGGTAAGGCGCACATGGGAACCGGTATCAGGCAATTTTCATAGGTTTACTTACCTTATCCTGAAGCAGGGCCAGGTCGAACACCTGCATGATGTTGCTGACATAATGAAAAGCAAGTCCTTTCAGGTAGATATCATTGATCTCTTCAATATCCTTCCGGTTTTCCTCTGACAGAATAATCTCCTTGATATCAGCACGTTTTGCGGCAAGAATTTTTTCCTTGATTCCACCTACGGGCAAAACCTTACCTCTGAGCGTAATTTCACCGGTCATGGCCAGATTTTTCCGGACCTTTCTTTGGGTCATGGCCGAGGCTATTGCGGTTGCCATGGTAATTCCGGCAGAAGGACCGTCCTTTGGTATAGCTCCTTCGGGAACATGAACATGAACATTCCAGTTCTCAAATATTTCCGGAGTCAGATCAAGCAATTCACTGTGAGATTTTATGTACTCTAGTGCAATAACTGCAGATTCCTTCATTACATCACCCAGGTTGCCTGTCAGTGTCAGTGTTCCTTTACCTTTGCTTAAACTGGTTTCAACAAAAAGAATTTCACCTCCGGTTGCAGTCCAGGCCAAACCAGTTACCACTCCGGCAAATTCATTACCCTGGTATTTGTCTTTCAGATATTTCGGAGCACCCAGGATGGTTTCAATATCCTTCTCCTTAAGTTTCTTGTTATAGGATTCACCGAGAGCTACCTTTTTTGCTATCACCCGAATCAATTTTGCAAGTGTTTTATCCAGTTCACGAACACCCGATTCACGGGTGTAGTTTTCAACCAGGTATTCGAGCATTTTTTTTGACAGCGAAACCGAGTTCCCCTTCAGCCCGTGATTCTTCAATTCTTTAGGCACCAGGTGCCGGCTGGCGATCTCAACTTTTTCTTCGATGATATAGCCGCTCACATTGATCAGCTCCATCCTGTCGAGCAGGGCAGGATTGATGGTGCTGGTGGTATTGGCAGTGGCAATGAACATGGTCCTTGAAAGGTCATATTCAAGTTCCAGAAAATTGTCATAGAATGCGTTGTTCTGTTCCGGGTCAAGCACTTCAAGAAGTGCGGAGGCGGGGTCGCCGTGAAAATCCCTGCCCACCTTGTCAATCTCATCCAGTACAAAAACCGGATTGGATGATTTCGCCTTCTTCAGACTCTGCACGATTCTGCCCGGCATAGCTCCGATATAGGTTTTACGATGTCCACGAATTTCAGCTTCATCATGCAGCCCGCCCAACGACATGCGGATGTATTTACGGTTCAGCGCTTTTGCAATGGACTTGCCGAGTGAGGTTTTCCCCACTCCCGGAGGACCATACAAACATATAATGGGCGATTTCATATCACCTTTTAGTTTAAGTACTGCCAGATGTTCAATAATGCGGTCTTTGACTTTTTCAAGACCGAAATGATCCCGGTCAAGTATACGCTGTGCCCTTTTCAAATCAAAGTTGTCTTTTGTGAATTCATTCCAGGGCAGTTCAAGAAGCGTCTGCAGGTAATTCAGTTGCACAGAATACTCTCCGGTAGCGGGGTTGAGCCTGTTGAGCTTGTCTACTTCCTTGTTAAAGACTGCTCCGGTTTCCTTGCTCCACTTTTTCTTGCTTGCCCGTTTCCTGAGTTCTTCAATTTCCTGCTCCAAAGGATTGCCTCCCAGCTCATCCTGTATTGTCTTCATTTGCTGGTGAAGAAAGTACTCTCGCTGCTGCTGATCCATGTCAATCTTCACCTTGGTTTGGATGTCATGTTTCAATTCCAGCATCTGTACTTCACGCGACAGGTATTGCAGCAATGCAGTGGCCCGCTTTTTCAAATTGCTTTGCTCAAGCAGGTGCTGTTTTTCATGCATCCTGAAGTCGCTGTTTGAACTGATGAAATTGATGAGAAATGAGGAGCTTTCTATATTTTTCACTGCAAAGGACGTCTCCTGCGGTATGTTGCTTGAAAGCTTGATTATTTTCAAAGAAAGGTCTTTCAGTGAACCAACAATGGCTTCAAATTCATGATCCTTCCGCCGGGGTTTCACATCTTCGAGCTCTTCAACCCGGGCTATGTAGTAAGGTTCTGTAGTTATGAACTCGCGAATCGAAAACCTTTTCTTGCCTTGAATAATCACTGAAGTGGAACCATCAGGCATTTCAAGAATTCTCAACAACTGGGCCATGGTGCCAACCGTGAACATTTCACCAGGTTCCGGATCCTCCAGGTTGGGATCTCGTTGCGCCACGGTACCAATAACCTTGCCTTTCTGATAGATCTCCCTAACCAGTTTCATTGATTTCTCACGACCAACCGTAATGGGAATGATCACCCCAGGGAAAAGCACCGTATTTCTGAGTGGAAGTATCGGCAGAGAATCCGGAACCCTGGTCATATTGATACTCTCCTCATCCTCTTCGGAGATAAGGGGTATGAAATCCGTATCTTCGTTAACAGGCGATGAAAAAAACAAATCGTTACCCTTCTTTTCTTGCAGTATGCTCATAAAAATTTCTTCCTCCTGAAAAATAAACAAATTAATAGACAAATTGTCAGTCAAGGTTGACTAAAAATTTAACCATACAATGCAGACAATCTTTATGCCAGGGTGTTCATAATCCGCGAAATATTTTCTCCTTCACAGTGTTATTTCAGGTAACGGCCACTGCGCATGAAGATCTGTTCGAGCATAATTCTATCTGCCTCGATGAGACTCATGTTATGCAATTCCATACCGATTCTGATGGTTTCAACAGCGTTGGTTAAACGGTAGGTCTCAAATCCGGCAGCGCCACCCCATGAAAAAGAGGGTATAAAATTGCCGGGAAATCCCGATCCGAAAATATTGCATGAAATGCCTACGACCGTACCTGTATTGAACATGGTATTGATGCCGCACCTGGAATAATCCCCCATAATCAGTCCGCAGAACTGCAACCCCGTTTCTTCCGCTTTGCCTGTTGCATAATCCCATACCGGCAGCAGGGTAAAATTGTTCTTTAAATTCGAAGTATTCGATCCTGCGCCAAAGTTGCACCATTCACCGATTACTGAGTTGCCCATATACCCGTCGTGCACCTTATAGGTATATCCCATGATTACCGAATTGGTGATTTCCCCGCCCACTTTGGAATAGGGCCCTATGGTAGTGGGACCGTAAATGCGCGCACCCATTTTCACCGTGGCACCCTCACACAAAGCAAACGGGCCCCGGATCAGTGATCCTTCCATTGCGGTGGCGTTGCTGCCTATATAAACCGGGCCGGTGGAGGCATTGATGGTAACATACTCAAGTGATGCCCCTGCTTCCACAAATACGTTTCCCGGGTTGATTATCCGGTTAGTTGAACTCAACGGAGCAGATTTGCGTGACCTGGCCAGCAGGTTGAAATCGGATTCCAGTTCAACTCCGTTGAGCCGGAAGATCTGCCAAGTCCTGGTAATATTCCGGAATTCTGATTTGGCTTGAACAACTACATGATCTTTTGGAGGAAGTCCGCTGAAACTCTCCATTGTTGTTTTATCCAGACATCCGGCAATAAAAAACGATTCTTTCATAAGCACCTCACCGCATCGAAGTTGCATCACTTCATCAACAATATGGCGGTTGGGCGTTACGCAACCATTGATCACCAGGTTTTGATCACCTGTTGCCAGGGGAAACTTTTCCTGCAGATAATCCTGGGTTTTATGCGAGAAGGGCTGGCCGGTCCATTTTTCCCATTTTTGCCTGATGGTCAGAATGCCAATGCGTATTTCAGCTACAGGGCGGGTATATGCAAAAGGGAGTAAATGATCGCGCTGGTAGTCGTCAAACAGGATGAAACTCTTGTTAACTGCCATGATTAATAAACCGGTATATACAAATATACATCATTCAAACCGCTTTCTGCAACATGCTGCTGCTAAAAAAAAACTCCGTTCTCACTGAAATGAAAACGGAGCTGATCTTATCGAACAACAACAAACTTGATTACTGTTTTTTCTTATCGTAATGCTGCTTGTAACGGTTCATGAATTTATCCACACGTCCGGCAGTATCTACAAGCTTCATCTTTCCGGTATAGAAAGGGTGAGAAGTATTGGAGATTTCCAGCTTGATAAGCGGATATTCCTTACCATCGTCCATCGTAACTGTTTCCCTTGAAGCCGCAGTTGAGCGGGTAAGAAAAGTATGTCCGTTTGACATATCCCTGAAGGCAACCAGCCTGTAACTTTCGGGATGTATTCCTTTTTTCATTTTATTTTGCTTTATCTAATAATTCCAATTGGGGTGCAAAAATAATGAATCATTTTTAATCCTCAAAATTTCCCTGCTCCTTTTTCCTGTCCTTTTCAAATTTCTTGCTCAGGTTGTTGAATCTTTCAAAGGGAGCCTCACGGTCAAACAAATACCGGTAAGTAATGTGGGTTTTTTCTTTGGTGGCCCCAAACTGATTGTACATTCGGTTCACAGTAAGGTTGTAATCGCCGACCCACGAAAGTTCCAGTTCTTCCATGCCATGTTCACGCATGGTATCCGTCAGTTTAATATAAATGCCCCCTACCACGCCGGTACGCTGGAATTCAGGTATAACCCCTGAAAGCAAAAGCCTTCCGCGTGTTATGGCTCGTTTCTTATAATACAGCAGTTTGAGAATATTGATAAAATTGAGCCGTCCGTTTTTCAGTTTCCGGAATACCTGATTCATGTCGGGGAATACGATTAGAAATCCGATAGGCTGCCCCTTGTTGTAACCAAACCAGATGTATTTTTCATCAAGCATGGCTCTGGCTTCCTGGAAAATACCATAGAAATCTTCAAATTTCAGAGGCGTGTAATTTTCCAGAAATTCCGACCATATTTTATTGTACATTACCACCAGTTCGCGAATGTATTTCTCAGCCTCTTTCATTTCGAGGTGTTTGAAAGAATAGTCAGGTTTACGCCAGAAACGCTCACCAAAATTCCGCATTTGTTCGGGATAGGGACGGCTGAAATTGTCGTGAAAACTGTATTGTTCGAAATAGGTTTTAAACCCGTATGTTTCAAAGAGCGTACGGTAATACGGAAAATTATAGGGCATGCCATAACCCTGCGGCATAAAGCCTTCAACGAGCAAACCCCAGTTTACAAAATTTTCTCCGAAATTAACCGGGCCATCCATAGCCTGCATGCCCTTGGCAGCCAGCCATTTTTTGGCTGTGTCAAAAAGCAGGTTAGCTGCCTGCTGATCGTTGATGCATTCGAAAAAACCCGTACCCCCCGTTGGTTGCGGATTATGGCTGGCTTTCTGTTCGTCGTAAAATGCCGCAATCCTGCCTATAAGCTTATCCTGATCATTTTTCAGCACCCACCTGCAGGCATCACCATGCTTAAATGAAGAATTTTTTTGCGGATTGAAGGTGTTTTCAATTTCCATATCCAGCGGGCATGTCCAGTTCGGATCATCCTGATAAAGAATTTTAGGCACTTCAAGAAATTCCCGGATAGTTGTTTTGTCGTTTACTTCAACAAGCTTCATAAATTCACAATTTAAACCATTCTCCAATCCAGTCGCATGAAGCGCCAACATGGGAGCGGTGTTCAAATTCATTTTTTTTGGGGTTATAAATATAATCTTTTTTCCAATCGGTGTAATTTGCCACAATTTCTTTTAAGGAACGGATGAAAAAGAAAATTTCAGCATCAGTCATCACCGGATGCAATGAAACCCTTACCCATCCAGGCTTCTCCGAGAGATCTCCGTGACTGATTTTTTCCGTGATCTGATGCGAACGGTCGTAACTTACTTCCAGCAGAAAGTGGCCATAGGTACCGGCACAAACGCAACCTCCTCTGACCTGGATACCAAAACGGTCACTCAGCAATTTGGCAATCAGGTTAAAATGGATTTCAGGGTGATAAAAGGAAATGATTCCCAGTCTATGAGCCTGCTGATCACCGAGAATCCGGATACCCGGTACGGCGTTCAGTCCTTTCATCATATGCCGTGTGAGTTCTTCCTCACGTTGCAGAATTTTTCGCACGCCCATTTTTTCTTTAAGTTTTATGGTCAGGCTTGCCCTAATGGCCTGTAAAAAACCTGGCGTACCGCCATCTTCACGCGTCTCAATATCGTCAACATATTTGTATTCCCCCCAAGGATTGGTCCAGTCAACCGTTCCCCCTCCGGGATCATCCGGAATGTCAGAAAGGTAAAGCGATCGATCAAAAATAAGCACCCCTGATGAACCGGGACCTCCGAGAAACTTGTGTGGTGAAAAGTAAATGGCATCGAGTTTCTGCAACGGATCCTCCGGATGCATATCAATTTCAACATAGGGGGCCGAAGCTGCAAAATCAATAAAACACAGTCCATGATGCTTATGCATGATGGCAGCCATTTGGTGATAGGGGGTAATAATTCCGGTAACATTGGAACACGCCGTAAATGCACCAATCTTAAACTTCCGGTCACTATATTGCTGAAGCGATTCTTCAAGAGCGTCAATATCCACCAACAGAGACCCTGAAGGCGGAATCATCACCACATCGGCAATGGTTTCGTACCATGAGGTCTGATTTGAGTGGTGTTCCATATGGGTAATGAAAACCACAGGACGCTCACTCAATTCAACGCACTCATTCCGCATCTTCTTGTTGCCGGTTCGTAAACTCAATATGCGTTGCAGCTTGTTTACCACATTGGTCATACCTGATCCGGCCGTGATGATCACATCATTCGGGCCGGCATGAACATGCTTCTTGATGGTATCCTGGGCATGCTTATAACACAGTGTCATCCGGCTTCCCGCTTCGCTGGTTTCCGTGTGGGTATTGGCAACAAACGGGCCGAACACACGGGTCATTTTATCTTCAACAGGCTGATATAACCGCCCGCTTGCCACCCAGTCGAAATACCTGAGCTTTTTTAACCCATAGGGTGTCCGGTACCTGGTATCGGCACCAATGACCTCTTTGCGGAAAGGTTTAAAGTACTGTTCAAGGTCAGACATATACAAAATTTACCCGATAAAAATAGCATACTTTATTTAATAATACCTTGACTAATATCCGGATTGATGGTTTGTTGACGGGATAATACTGCTTTTTTTGGGCATTTATTTTAAAAACATCAAAAGATCATTAAATTTGCGCCTCCAACTTAAGAGGTTGGTAGTTTTTCATATGGTGGTCGTAGCTCAGTTGGTTAGAGCGCCAGATTGTGGCTCTGGAGGTCGCCGGTTCGAGCCCGGTCTTCCACCCAATTAGCCTGAAGCAATTCAGGCTTTTTTTGTGCCTGCTAAAATGGAATATCCAAAGACCGGGCGAGAAGTTTATCCCGCTGCAACGAAGCGAAAGCGGGAAGCCCGGTCTTCCACCCGAATGCCTGAAGCAATTCAGGCTTTTTTTATTTCCGGCAAATTGGAATATCCAAAGACCGGGCGAACAATTGCAGTATCAACGCTTGTTATCTCTGGCTCCGAAATTCAAGTAACAGGAGATCTGTACAACCTGAATTTTACCACATATTTCTTTAAAATATTGTACTTTTATCAAAACTAATTGTGTTTAAACTATTGAATTTCAAATCATCACTTTTAAAAGTTGACTATAGGTTCTTGACATGACATTCAAAAACTTCAAATTCTACCTGATCATTACAGCCATCGTAATAGTGGGATTCTTTCTGCTTTTTAATGAAGCTGTCGTTACCGGACTGGTCATCCTCGGTATCGGTGCACTGATTTTTTCGGCATGGGAGTTCTTTCTCAAGGAGCGGGAACATAAGATCGACACGTTGACCAGCGAAATACAACGTATGAAGCAGGAGAACACTGACCTAAAGAAAGATATTGACGAACTTGCTCACCGGAAGCTCAACATTGCCGAAGTTCATGACATACTTGACCTCGGACTGATTGAGGTGGATACCAGTTTCAAAAGAACGGTGAACCGGAATTTCAGCAAAGATGGCAGGAATGTACAGTTCATCGGGGTTCTGCATGTTGATTTCGTGGCAAAATACGGCATCGATATCCGCAACCTCAAATACAAAATCGATGAGGACATAAAAGAAATCAGCATAGCCAACGCCAATCCCAGATTTTTATCCTTTTCCAGGAGAAATTGCGTATGGGAAATAGCCGAGATGCTTGAATTCAATGAGCCCTTTTTTGGCGCTAACCATTGGAAAACCAATCCGAAACTTGACAGGCTGGCTAACGAGATCAAAGAGGAAATAAGAACACAAACCGAAAGAGAAACAGAAAACGGTCCGAAAGAATTGGAATGGGTTCTCCGCCCACTACGCAAGCATGTGGAATCGGCACTCGAAATGATTATGGGAACAAAGGGCTACCGGATCAGGCTGACAGAACTCGATACCGGCAACTACATTCCGCTCGACACAACAGATAAGAAGAACCAGGCATAATTTCGACCGACTGTGTCAATTCTTGCTTTTCCAACAAATTTCGAACAACCATGGCAAGTTAATCCAAATCAAGTGATATGCGTATGCCTATGGATTTATATTTCCAGTCGCTGAATCCGGCAAATACGCCCACACTGCCCATAAGGTAAATCTGACTTACACTGTAACCTGCTTCTAAATAATGTGGCAAATTTTTTCCGGTGAGGTAATTCAGGTGCAGATTTTCGCACCACATTTTATTGCTCAGAAAAGGCAGATACTTTAATAATAAATAAGGTGTGGTGAACGTAATATGGGCTTCCGCAAATTCGCTGTCAGTGTTGTTGTGATAATAAGGAAGTAGCCTGAAAGCATCTGTATGATCAGTTACCATTACCGGTAGATCCTGGTTGTTGAAATACTTGTAATCCGTAGCAAAGATCTTGTTTGTATTCAGAAACTTACCTGCCTTGATGTGAAATGAAAATGAATGCATCATGCCCCACTCCCTGGTTTGTTTCAATCCTATCTCAAAAAGGTCATAATCCGCTGTTCCACCTGCTATCCCAGGAACTGCCATTTTATTTCGCACATACAGAGTGGGGTATTTTGAATGCTGGTAACGCTTCTCGCCATTCGAAATCCTATAGTAATAGCGTGGGGTATATTCAAGCTGAACATCCCAGAATGCTTCTTCATTGTATATATTGCGTGATAACCATTCGGGACGATCGCTGGCCTGGTTTAATGAATAGTCTCTTTCATTGCGGAAAAAGAATGAATAATCAGATTGATTCAGTAACGGACTTGCCGTTTGGTAACCTACTGAAGCAGTCATATTCAGACCGTTGGCCAGATCGATTTTGTTGGAGACAAAGGCCTGGTGTTGCTCATATAGTTTCATGTAATTCCTTCTGAAGAAAAGGGAGGCAATGGAATTCACTGTATGGTGAATACCTGTTTCACTGTTATAATCGGCCGATCCGCCTGAAATGTGAAATTTCAGGTTTCCGCGCCTCATCGGCGCATAGCTGTAATTGATGTCGGTCCACCACATCAATCGTTCACGACTAAAGGCGTAGGCAACTCCCGGTGTGATTTTCAACCGGTGCGCCGAATCGATCCGCTGTTCAAGGCTCAATGATTGCCGGAAAACAAAACCGTCAACGGTGTTGAAATCAAAATTCTTCAAGGTGATCAGCCCGTTATAATGAATCCGAAGTGTTGAATCAAACACGATGAAGTCTTTTCCTAAGAAAATTGTGTTGGCCAGCTTATCCATTCTGGTCACTTTGTCTTTTTTTGATGTTGAATCCGTTAGCGTCTTTTTATTGTTCTTTGCATTCAGAGTACTATCAGACAATACCGGAATCTCATTTTCGATTGCTGAAAGTGGTATGGGCCTTATATTACTCCAAAAAGAGGTATCGTTTTGCAGGGCATCCTTTTCAACCGTCAGCTTCCGGTTATTGTCCTTTATTTCAAGCGTTTTTTGATCTGTTGTATCTGCCCGTGCCTCTTTGTCCATAAGCGTCGCCAGCTTTACCATGTCGCGGTTTGATAGCGCTTCCTTGTCCATCAGCTTTTCGATTTCCACCTGCTGCTTTGTTTTCTTCGCGTCAGCCTTATCTGGTGCAGCACGTTCCGGTTTGCTTTCAGATTCATGTACTTTAGCAGGAACGCTGGCGTTTTTACTGCTAAGTGCCACATTGACAAACTTTTCTGAACTTGTATACTTATAGGTGGCATTAACGCCCATGATAGCTGCATCCACAACTATCTGGTGGCTGACTGGCAGCCATGCTCCGTGTTGCACCGAGGCATAAATGATCTTGATATTCATTTTGCCAAAAAACATCTCCATGGACATATCGGCAGAATGTAAGCACCACAGCTTGTCAACAATAAACAAATAACCACGCATCAGTTGCTGGCTGTTTCGTTTGGGAACAACCCTGATTTTATAGATGACCCGGTTGCCCTCATCAAAAAATCCCTCGTACCTGTATGTATAATAACTGAATGCTCTGGGTGATAAAGGCGAAATGAAACCCTCCACTTCAGGCGCGTAAAGACTTGAAGAGATCAACCCAATGGGATTCACATCCTCATTATTCCAGGGAAATGTGCTTCGGAACGACAACACTTTTTGTTCATACTGGTCAGGGGCTTTAAAGTGAATCCGGTTTACCGATTCCTCTATGAAAACATCTCCGGTTTTCAGATGATACTCTTTGCCATTTGTTGAAACAGCGGCATGTTTAGAAATGAGCCGGGGTATTTTCAAAATATTCAAAGTTCCTCTTAAGTATACATCTGCCTCGTATGCATCCACCTGGTTCTGATGATAGGGTGCAAGGCCAATGACTTTGCGCATGATGGCATAGACAGGATCCTCTTTCCCGGGTGTGATCACCACCGCCTTCACAGCCACGGGCTGCTCTTTCAACACCACATCAACCTGTAGCATGTTGTTGCTTATCTCAACTTTTTTTTGCACCAGGTAATATCCCATTGATTTATATACAATAACATGTTTTCCGGGTTCAAGCCTGAGCTCGTAATTACCATCAGCGTTTCCGGTAACTCCGGTGAAAGTGGTTTCATCATAGATAACCACAAAGGGAACCGGCTCATTCTTATCATTGGTAATTCTGCCCTTTACTGATTGTGCAGCACCCGGAAAGCTATTTGCCAGGAATAAAAAGATCACTGGAAGAAAGAAAAACTTATGGCGCATAAAAGAATAGTCTATATGTAACAGGACGATTCTCTACACGGAAATGTTACACATAAAGATACAATTCTCAGGAATTAAATTACCGGATTCTTAAGGAGGTCTTTTGACAACATCCGGTTGATATGATCACAGCTTTTCAGATGAGCAGGCAGCTTGCAGCTAACGGTTCACTGATTCTATTAACTGCCCGTTTTCAGCAAAGTAGTTCCACTGACCTGTTTTTTTATTTTTCTCGTAGCGTCCTTTTTCCTTTATTTTACCATTGTGGTAAAGCGAAATAAATGAGCCATTGAGGTTATCCTGTTCATAGTGTGCTTCAATGATTTTTTGGCCCTGCTCGTTATAAAATTCCCATTTGCCTGATATCTGGCCTTTATTATAACTTCCTTTCCTGCGCAACTGTCCGTTCTTAAACCAGGTGAGTGCTTCACCATGTAAAACACCGTTTTTGAATGTGAACTCTTCTTTAACCAGATTTGTGTTTGCGAAAACAACAATACATTTACCTGTAAAAGGTTTGTAGCTGTCTTTTACATAAAAAACTTCTGCGCCTATTTCATCCTCAGAAACGGTGACCTTGCCACTACAGGCTACAGTCAACAGCATCAGAATGTAAATATACCATTTCATTGTATCTAACTTCGTTAATAGTGTTGTTCTGCTACTATTAACGAGATGCCTGTTCACAGGTTAATTTTTGTTGATGAACAATGCAATATGACCAATGAAAATAGTAAAAGAAAGGATAAACCGACTGAGCTATTTTCTGAGTTCGGCCTCTCTTGTCCAGTCTTCTGCCCTGCCCACGAATTTCATACCCAGCACATATCCCTTTAAGGTCATCTTGTTGTCATCGCCATCAAACCACATGAAGCAATCATAGGTTTTGCCATTATCGGGATCATAAACGGTACCCCCTTCCCAGCGTTTCTTTTCTGTATTGTATGAAAAATCCTTGAGGATCATCAGGCCCAGTATTTTTTTGCTTCGCTGGGCTGCATCCGGATTATTCACGTCAAGCTTGTCCTTCTCTGTTTCAAGCCACTCAATTTTTCCGTAATACTTGCCATTGGTAGCCTTGAATATCCTCACCTGCGAGGTTCCTTTAGCCGGCACCCAAATACCTGCTATTTTATCGGCCTGACTATAAGCAAAAGATGCAGATAAAAGCAGGCAGGCAATTAAAAAGAGACTTTTCTTCATGGTGTTAGGTTTTTGGTGATATCGGAAATAAAGTTAACTTTTTCTTTCTAATACAATGTAATCGTAGGTGAAATCCGTATGCGCATCTGAATGATACGATTCCCTTGAAATTTCAATCCATTCATCCGGTTTAATGTCAGGGAAAAAGGTATCCGCATCAAAGCTTTTGTTGACCCTGGTCAGATAAAGCCGGGTTGTGTAAGGCATGAATTGCCTGTAAACAGAAGCTCCCCCAATAATAAAGGTTTCCCGGTCATCATCACAATGATCCATGGCTTCTGCAATGGAAGATACCATGACGCAACCTTCAAAACGATCCTGCGCATTATCGGATATCACGACATTCTTTCTGTCTTTTAACGCTCCGCCCGGCAAAGAAAGAAACGTATTTCTGCCCATGATGACGGTATGACCTGAAGTGATTTTTTTAAATCGCTTCAAATCACCCGGTATATGGCATAACAGCTTGTTATCATTACCAATGCCATTGTCTCCGGCCACTGCAACTATAATAGATATTTTTTTCATGCGCTATACAGAAATTGCTCCTTTAATATGTGGATGCGGATTGTAATTATCAAGTGTAAAATCATCAAAATTGAAATGATTGATGTCTTTCACCTGGGGGTTTAACTTCATTGCGGGCAATGGCCTGGGATCCCTGGCAAGCTGAATTTGCACCTGCTCCAGGTGGTTACTGTAAATGTGGGCATCTCCCAAAGTATGCACAAATTCTCCGGGTTTCAACCCCGTTACCTGGGCTACCATCATCAACAGAAGAGAATAGGAGGCAATGTTAAAAGGAACGCCCAGAAAAATGTCCGCGCTTCTCTGATAAAGCTGGCATGACAAAGTGCCGTTTGCCACATAAAACTGAAAGAGAACATGGCATGGCGGAAGTGCCATATTCTGAAGGTCTCCTACGTTCCAGGCATTAACAAGGTGCCTGCGTGAATCCGGAGTTTCTTTGATTGATTTGATGACGTATTCTATCTGGTCAATGTACCCTCCCTTGTAATCAGGCCAGCTGCGCCACTGATATCCGTAAATATGGCCAAGGTTACCCTCCTGGTCAGCCCATTCGTTCCAGATGTTTACCTTGTTCTCATTGAGATATCTGATGTTGGTATCTCCTTTGAGAAACCAGAGTAACTCATAAATAATTGATTTCAGGTGAAGCTTCTTCGTGGTCATAAGAGGAAAACCTTCATTCAAATTAAAACGCATCTGATATCCGAAAACACTCAATGTACCTGTACCGGTTCTGTCACTTTTTTCAGTTCCGTTATCCATTACATGCTGAAGCAGGCCGAGGTATTGTCTCATGATCTAAATTGTCTGATGCGGTAAAATTAATAAAGATAAAGCTTGCTGACACATATGGGTGACAAAGATATTTACAGATGTTGATTTCTTTTAAGTTATCAACATTGAGACAACATTAATTTTTTACTACATTTAGCCAATAATCAAGCATCGATTACTGATAATCCGGGTTAAACTTGAAACGAATCATATAAATTAGCGTATTTAGTAACCAAGAATACATGAGATTGTGCAATTGAGCAAACTGCGACTGATACTATACCTTGTTTTGAGCATACTGGCCTTTCCGGTAAAAGGACAATATGACTTTTCTGTTTCCGATGTTGAAGGTTGCACCCCGATGAAAGTCAAGTATTCTTTTGTTAATACGGCAACTGTTGATTCTATTGACCATGTCCTCTGGGATTTTGATAACGGAATAACCAGCACAAGTATAGATCCTGATACGGTTTCCTATGATCAACAGGGATACTATACACCAACTTTGGCCATCTTTTTTGATAATAGTGTACTTCCGATTACCAAAACCGATTATATCAATGTACATCATTTGGTCAATGCCAGTTACAGTTATGAAGGCACCATCTCCAACCTTTCGTATGTTTTTCAGCATACTGCAACGCTTGACGCAGGCGTTGATTATACATTTGAATGGGATGTTGAAGGCTTTCCTCTGCGCACCGGACCGCAACTGGAATATACCTTCCCTGACACGGGTACTTATTCGGTGGTGATGACTCTAACCGATGAATTTGGCTGCTCAAGCCAGGCAACAGGGGAAATTATCATCCTTGAAGAAATTCAAATTCAAAACGTATTTACGCCGAATAACGATGGCGATAACGATTATTTCATAGTGAATACCAACGGCTCCGTTCCGGTTAATGTAAAAATATTCACCCGGGCGGGGATTCTTGTTTATGAAGCGGAAGGAACCGTTGTTAGTTGGGATGGATATACTGCATCGGGCCAGAAGGTCAAGCCCGGCATCTATTTTTATGCCGTTGAGGCTTTAACCGGAGATCCGAATGGCAAGTATTCCAAAGCCGGTGCCTTGTACATGTATGACTGAACCATACATGCTCTGTTTGACTTTTTCACATATCCTTTATGTCAGTTATGTTAAAGATATTGTTACTGGTATTTTTATTGTGCAGTTCTTGCATCATGTCTGATGCCCAAAACAGCACAGGCAGCAAACCCAAGATTGGCTTGGTTTTGAGTGGTGGTGGTGCTAAAGGATTGGCACACATAGGTGCTTTAAAAGTATTGGAGGAAGCAGGTATTATACCTGATTTTATAAGCGGAACCAGCATGGGCAGTATTGTTGGCGGCCTTTATGCCATAGGATACACGGCTGAGGATCTCTCTAAACTAAACCAGAGTATCGACTGGACAGTACTGCTTTCTGATAACGTAACCCTTCGAAATGTTGCCCTGGATGAGAAGCATGACTATAAAAGGTATCTGGCCGAATTTCCGATAAGAAATAAAAAAGTATCGCTGCCTTCCGGATTGCTTGAAGGGCAGAACCTGGCCATGCTATTATCCGGCCTTACATGGAGAACGGCAGGTCTTGAATCATTTGACAAATTCCCTTATCCTTACCGGTGCGTGGGAACTGAAATCATCAAGGGGGAAGTAGTGAATTTCAGCAGCGGTGATCTCGCTCTGGCAATGCGAGCCAGTATGGCCATCCCCAGTGTATTTACACCCGTAGTCTTTGACACCACCATGGTGATCGTTGACGGTGGAGTGATCCGGAATTTCCCTGTGGAAGAAGTTGTGGAAATGGGAGCTGATATTGTTATTGGCGTTTACACGGGCTTCAGAGACAAAGTGACTTCGGAAGACCTGGAATCACTTGACAAAATTTTAAGCAGGGCAACTGCTTCTTATGGTATTTATGATTCGCGTGAGCAGTCGAAAAAAGTTACCATTTTGATTACTCCCGACCTCTCCGGTTTTTCTTCAGCAGATTTTGGTAAAAGCGCGGAAATTGAAAAAGCAGGTGAAATTGCCGCCCTGGAACACTTTGATGAGTTAAAAGCGTTGGCCGACAATTTGAAACAATACGCTGATTACACGAAGCCTGAACCGCTTCAGGAAATTGACAGCATCTTTATTACCAATATCCGGGTTAATGATCTGAAATACTATGACCAGAGCCTGGCCTATGGTAAGCTGAATATCCGGAAGAATGCCTATCTCACCAGACAGGAACTTCAACAAGGCATGGAAAGTTTGTTCGGAACCTTATACTTTGACAAACTGACCTATCATTTTGAAAAAGAAGGAAAGGGATTCCGGTTCGTCCTGAATGCCAAAGAAAAACCCCCATCCTCATTCAGAACTGCTGTTCACTACGACAATTTTTTTGGAGCAGGACTGATTCTTAACTTTACCCAAAGCAACCTGTTTATTTCGGGTACCAGGCTGACTGCCACAGCCGACCTGAGTGAATACCCACAGGCCCGGGTGTATTACAGAAAATACACAGGCCGGCGGATGAACACTTTGGTAGGTTTGGATGCTTACTTTGAAGCAAACCTTATTCCCGGCTACCTCGAAGGTGAAGAAGTTGGCTATTTCAAACAAAACAGGGTCACCTCAGAACTTGCCCTGAAGAAAAGCTTCGGTTTGAACCAGCAAACAGGAATCGGACTGCTTTTTGAGTATTCTGCTGTTTATCCCAACAAATCGATGCAGACATTATACCCGCTTGATTTTAATTACCAGAGATACGGATTCGCCGGTTTTGGAATGAATGGCACGTTTGAACTGAATACACTGGATAACCTGACCTACCCATTTGAAGGAACACACGTAAATTTTTTCGTGAAAGGTATTTTAAATCCCATGTTGGATATCAGGTATCTGAATGACACCATTGAAACAGAAAACACACTGAATTCATTCAGCAAACTCTATTTCAATGTAGACAATTTTCATCCGTTAGGTTCCAAACTCAATTATAACCTGGGATTCTCCCTTGGAATCAGCACTGATGAATTCATTACATCAGATTACTTCTTTATCGGAGGACATAAGTCCAATCTGCGCCGGAACCATATTGCTTTTGTAGGTTACAACCTCGGCGAAGTTATCGCCACCAACCTGATTCAAATGAAACTGGGGGTCAATTACAGGCTCTACAGCAATTTTCAGATTGAAGTACTTACTAATGGCATGTTCACTTCGCATGACTTTGATCACCTGCTGCAATCCATTCTGGAATTACAGGGCAGTTCCTTTCATTTCGGATATGGTGCAGGTTTGACATACAATACACCCATTGGCCCGGCGAGCATCTTTTTCGCAGGAAACAATAAGGAAGAGAAAACTACCTGGTATATCAACCTGGGATATACTTTCTGATCAGAATCTTTTCCCGATGACTCCCCAGTCAAGTATGTTCCAGAATGCCTGCAGGTAATCGGGCCGCTTGTTCTGATAATCCAGGTAATAAGCATGCTCCCATACATCACAGGTTAAAAGTGGAAAGAGGCCTTTCCTTAAGGGATTTCCGGCATTAGCCTCCTGCACTATTTCAAGTGTACCGTCAGCCTTCTTTACCAGCCAGGCCCAGCCAGAGCCAAATAAAGTGACGGCCGACTTGGCAAACTGCTCTTTAAATGCAGCAAAAGAACCGAAAGCAGCATCAATGGCCCCTGCCAGTGAACCTGATGGCTCCCTGGAACCTGTGGGAGAAAAACTCTCAAAATAAAAGGTATGATTCCAAACCTGAGCACCGTTATTGAAGATGCCTCCATCGGCTTCTTTGACAATTTTCTCAAGAGAAGCGTTTTCAAAAGGGGTTCCGGGAACCAGGTTGTTCAGGTTGTTAACATATGCCTGGTGATGCTTCCCATAGTGAAAATCAATGGTTTGTTTTGAAATAAAGGGCTGCAGCGCATCAGCGGCATAGGGCAATTTGGGTAGTTCAAACGGCATGGCTACTTGTTTAAATAATTATATCCCCAAGATACAACTATTTTAAGTACTATCAAAACCTGCCGGTGCACTCCTCACTCCGAACTTATATATATTACACCCCCTTGAACCGCTTATCCACCTCTTTCCAGTTCACCACATTCCAGAATGCTGCCAGGTACTCGTTCCTGCGATTCTGGTATTTCAGGTAATAGGCATGCTCCCAAACATCTACACCGAGAATGGGAGTCCCTTTCAGTTCAGTTACATCCATCAGCGGATTGTCCTGATTGGGCGTGGAAGAAATCTTCAGCTCATTTCCGACCTTTACCAGCCAAGCCCATCCCGATCCAAACCGGGTCATTCCTGCATTGGTAAATAGCTCACGGAACTTTTCAAACGATCCAAAATACCTGTTGAGTGCATCAAGCAAATCGCCGCTGGGCATTCCGCCCGAACCGGGAGCCATGATTTCCCAAAACAAGGTATGGTTGTAATGTCCTCCCCCATTGTTGCGCACAGCTACCGGCAATTTTGAGATGTTGGCCATCAGATCGGCCAGACTCTTGTCCTCCCATTCAGTGCCAGCCAGTGCATTGTTCAGGTTGGTCACGTATGCCTGGTGATGCTTTGTGTGATGTATCTCCATGGTGCGGGCATCAATATGCGGTTCAAGTGCCGCATAATCATAGGATAATTTAGGTAATTCGAAAGCCATAACGATTGAATTTTATTGAATTAATACTATTATTTTAATTTGGTCTAAATAAACATTCTTATATTCATTAACACCCACTGAGCAATTTTGTTTAACCATACGAACAAAAATCCGGATATCTTTGCATAATGGCCCTGATATATTACATTCTCGTGCACCTGGCCTATTATATGGCATTGCCTGTGGCACTTTTCAGCAAGAAAACACGCCTATGGATTACCGGTCGTTTGGGGTGGCGCAATAAAATAATGCAATGGGCTAATTCATCCACGCCTGTTCTGTGGTTTCACGCGGCTTCATTGGGCGAATTCGAACAGGGATTGCCGGTAATGGAGCATATGAAAAAGCTTATGCCCGGAAGCCGCCTGGTGCTTACCTTCTATTCCCCTTCAGGCTATGAAGTTTGCAAAAACTATGAAAGGGCTGATCTGGTTGCTTATCTCCCACTTGACACCCCTTACAACGCAAGAATATTTATTACCCGCATCAAACCCGATGTCGTTTTCTTTATCAAATATGAGTTCTGGTATGGTTACCTGAAACAATTGCACGAAATGCATATTCCCTGCTTTCTGGTTTCAGCCATATTCCGTCCTGAACAAGCCTTCTTCAAATGGTATGGCTTTTGGCTCCGGAAAAATCTCACCATGTTCAGCCACCTGTTTGTGCAGGACACAAATTCTAAATTGCTGCTGAATTCCATAGGAATACAACATGCTACCGTTTCGGGAGATACCCGTTTTGACAGGGTTACAGACAATGCCGCAAAAAGGAAACCCATTGCCATTGCAGACAATTTTACAGGATCGGGGTTTTGCCTGGTTGCCGGCAGCACCTGGCCTGCTGATGAAGACCTGCTGGTTGAATACATTAATAAAGCCCCCGGTAGCATGAAGTTCATCATGGCGCCCCATGAAATAGGCCGTATTCATATCAGTCATCTGACTGACCTGTTGAAAAACCAGCACATGCTCTATTCCGAATATGATGAATCTTTAGCTAAGGATAAAAAGGTTCTGATAATTGATAACATTGGCATGCTTTCTTCATTATACCGTTATGGCCATTGCGCCTTTATAGGCGGCGGTTTTGGCAAAGGCATTCACAACATCCTGGAAGCTGCGGTTTTCGGCATTCCTGTCATATTTGGCCCGAATTACCACAAAGCCAGGGAAGCGGTTGAAATGACCGAAACAGGAGCCGCTTTTTGTGTGAAATCACCGGCAGAACTGTTTGAAATACTGAACAAACTTGCTTCAGACAGGCAATACCTTGATCAAACCTCCCAAAAGGCACGTTCATATGTGGAACAAAATACCGGAGCCACCGAAGTTGTTGTCGGGAAGGCTCTTTTGTATATTAACAAAATCAATCCTTCATCTTAATTATGATTACTCCGGAAACTTTCAAACAGCTGTTAACCCGTTTTAAAAACTACATACAATCATTGGATGTCAGGGATCCTTATGTCAGGGATCACTTCGACCTGAAGGTGAAACATACTTACCATGTGATCAGCAATACCATGCTGATTGCACAAAGATCAGGATTATCACAGGAGGATGAACTGATTGCCAAAACTATTGCACTGACTCATGATATCGGTCGCTTTCAGCAATTTATCACATACCGTACCTTTGACGACCGGTTGTCGGTAAACCATGCTCAATTTGGCGTTGGAATATTGAATGAAACCGGATTTTTCAATGGATTTGTGGATGACAAATTGCAGGCCCTGATCATTCAATCGATCCTCAATCACAATGTCCCGGTCATTGAGCCCCGCTTTGACGAAAGAATCATGCTCTTCTCTAGAATTCTGCGCGATGCAGATAAACTGGATATATGGGAACTGCTCACCGAGAGAAACTTAGCCCACACCCTACTCGACGAAAAGGAGCCTGATGAATATGAAGTACCTGCAGCTGTTTATGAATGCTACCTGAACCAACAGGTTGTGCCTTTTGTGCATGCAAAAACCATGAATGATTACCGGTTACTGCGCCTGAGCTGGATCTACGACATGAACTTCGTAGCCACATATCATCTGATCAGGGAAAGGGATTATGCCGGTAAGATCCTGAATAAGATTCCCGATTCAGACAAGAAAACTGAAATTGCAGGTATCATTCAGCGCTTTATTGATCAACGTGCAAATAATTTTTAAAAACCAATTTTTTGAATCACTGTCAGCACTATATTTGAGCCTGTTAAAATCGTGATTGCTGCATGAAACGAATACCCGGATACCTGCTTACACCATTTTTTCATTTCTATTATTGGTTCCTGCTGATTATTTTCCACCCGGTACAGGTTGGAGCCCACATCCTGCATGGCGATCAGGCCCGGAAACAAGTCGTTGATCTCCTGAACAAGATACTCGTCTATGGCTTATATATCCTTGGCTGCCGCGTGAAATTCTCAGGATTTGAAAAAATTCCGGCAAACAGACCTTTAATTATTGTGGCCAACCACCAGAGTATGTATGATATTCCGGCTGTTGTTCACGGATTCAGAAAACATTACCCGCGATTCATTTCAAAAATTGAGCTGTCAAAGCACATCCCCAGTATTTCCTATAACCTCAAACATGGGAAGTCGGCATTGATCGACCGGAAACACGGGGCCCAGGCAGTAAAAGAAATATTCCGGCTGGGCCAGCTGATCCAGCAGCACAACCAGGCTGCCTGCATCTTTCCGGAAGGCACCCGAAGCAAAGACGGCAAAGTGAAAAGGTTCATGCCCGCCGGGGTGAATACACTACTTCGTGCCGCGCCTGCTGCCGTGATTGTTCCGTTTGTTATCGACGGCCACAGCCGGCTGATGGAAAAAGGTTACTTTCCGCTTCAGTTTGGCCAAAAGATAACCTACACTGTTTTAGACCCTATCGAACCGGGTGATCAGGAAACCGATGACATTGTAAAACGCGTACAGCAGGTAATTGAAGATTATCTTCAAAAAAACGACTGTCTGAAGTGATGCCGGCAGTATGACCGGTGGACCCGACAATTATGCCTAAATTTGAAACTTAAAATTGCAGTGCCATGAAATCTCAGGATTTGTACCAATCGCTTAAAACCCTTAAAGTAATTCCCATCATTGCCATTGAACAGGCCGATGCAGCCCTTCACCTGGCAAATGCCCTGATTGAAGGCGGACTGCCGGTTGCTGAAATAACCTTCCGCACGGATGCTGCAGCCAGGGTTATTGAAAAACTGGCCAGGGAAATGCCTGAAGTGCTGGTTGGAGCAGGCACCATATTAACCATTGACAACCTGAAGAAAGCACGCGACTGCGGAGCCCGGTTTGGCGTGGCTCCCGGGTTCAACCGCAAAATTGTGGAAGCCTCCCTGAAAATGGATTTTCCCTTCTCTCCCGGGATCATGACGCCCAGTGACGTGGAAGCTGCGCTGGAACTAGGCACTAAGGCGCTGAAATTCTTTCCCGCAGAAGCTGCCGGGGGAATCGACCTGCTCAAAAGCCTGATTGCACCATACGCACATACCGGTGTTCAGTTCATCCCCACTGGAGGCATCAACCTGCAAAAGGCTCAGGAATACCTGTCGTTGCCCCAGGTTATTGCTGTTGGCGGTACCTGGATAGCCAAAAAGGAAGATATAACTGCCGGAAACTGGAAGGACATTAAAGACCGCTGCAGGGCAGTCAGAGAGCTCCCATAGAAAAATCATTCGCGGCCTTTGAGTTCAAATAACCTGAAGAACTTGTCGTGCCCGGCTTCAACATAGGATTGATCCAGTATTTGCCTGATTCCCAAGGCAAGGCTGTCGTTCCTTTGCTCAAAATTGCCCATTACAAATACATAAGGTATCCTTTCGGGTTCACCGTTTGTTCTTAAGACTGAAAAATATTCAGGATCTTCCCGGTTCACATAAAAATCCAGGGCAATCTGTTTGTTGTCGACACCCCACGCGATCAGCCGGTTTGTCTGATAAACATCTGTTCTCCACTGAACCGGAAACCATTTCAATGCCGCCTCATAATTTTCAAGCACTGCCACCTGGTTTTTCCCTGCTCCCAGGTAACCCGAAATGTGAGAATGCAGCCAGTTATCGCTGTAGTTGAGCGTCAGCACCATGCTGTTGGGCCTGATCTTTTCCGATGCCTGAATTACCTGATCCACATCATTCGAAAGATGGTAGAGCGACTGGAAATGGCTGCGGATGAAGAAACCATGAACAAACAAGACAACCACCAGTGCACTCAATCGTAATAGTTTCGTATAATTCAGGCTTCCCAGCCAGATAATGAAAAACAAGTAGAAAAGCACTATCAGTCTTTCAGTCAACAGTATGGAATTGGGAACCCGAAAGAAAAGAATCAGGAATACAACCGAAATAAGCAACCATACCAATGACTGTTTTGAAACAGAATACTGGTGCAACTCATGTCTGCCGTTTCGGTACCTGCTTTTTATAAAAAGATACAGGCTGCCCAGGATCAGAATTCCGAAAAAGGCCAGTAAAATATGGGTTACTTTGATCCATGAGTCACAGAAACAAAAGGTAAGCAAGGGTCTTATGGCGGTCAGATAACGTACCAGCTCGCCTGTAGACATGCGCGTGCCTTTTTCAACCGAATCAATATTCAGGAAGTAAATAACACAAAGGATCAAAACCGGAAGTGAAGCAAGAAACAAGAAAACAAACCGCTGCTTGATTTCATGCATATTGACCATTTTAAGACCACCGGAAGCTCTTTCGGTTTTGGTTAAAAGTACAAGTGAGGCAGCAAGAAACAGCAGTGTGACCAGCAGCATCAGTATGTGTGAGAAATACAGCACGAGCAACAGCAGCATGATTACTGCCAGATGGCGCAGGATCATCTGGTTGGAGAATCTCACAAAGTAGTATGCTGTAATAAAAAGAAAGGTAAGTCCAATCGACATGTTCCAAAACCCGAAATAGAGATTGTGCTGGTGTACAAAGATCAGCATGAAGTAGGTAATCAGCCTGTTTTCAGGATAAAACAGCAGCATGAATTTCCTGTAAAACAGGGGAGTCAGTATAAAATACAACAGCAGCAAAACCTTTTCCGAAAGATATCCGGGCAGAACCAGATTCAATAAAGCCATAATCATGTGGCCCGACCAGTTTGGCACGGGAAAGTCATTGATGCGAAAGAGATCACTGATCAGGGAATGACTGCCAAACCAGATCTCCCTGATAATTTGCGCGTTATAGAGATGCGCAGGCCCGTCAAGAGTCACGAAATGCCTGAAAGACAACAACGGAATTGTTCCGGCCAGCAACAGTGCCCAGAACAGGCAGGGTTCGCAGCTGTTGAACCGGCCTTTGTGCAGCCATTTCATAATCCTGATGACAATAATTTCCGCAGATCTTCAGGCGTATCCACACCAAAGCTTTCGTAAGCGGTAACGCGAACTGCAATCCGGTAGCCGTTTTCAACCCATCGCAACTGTTCAAGGGATTCGGCAATCTCCAGAGGTGTCTGGGGTAATGTTATAATTTCGGAGATCACATCACGGCGAAAACCATATAACCCGATGTGAATAAAGAATTCATGCACAGACATCCAGGAAGTGTGCTCCACGCTTCGAACATAAGGTATGGCAAAACGGCTGAAATACAGGGCTTCCTGCCGGTTGTTGACAACCACCTTGGGGCGGTTGGGATCAAACAGCTCATCCGTTGAGGTTACTTTCTTAACCAGGGTGGCAATTTGCGTATTCCGGTCTGAAAAGCATGATTTCAGCAATTCCAGCAGTCGTGGTTCGATAAATGGTTCATCCCCCTGCACATTGAGCACCACGTCAAAGCGTTCCGATTGCTCTTCTTCAGCAAGTGCAACCGCTTCGCCACACCGGTCGGTACCACTTTTGTGCAATGCAGAAGTCATCACCGCCTTTCCTCCGAAATCCTTCACCGTATTGAATATCCGCTCATCATCCGTTGCCACATAAACGGTTTCCAAAGCTTCGGATGCACGTTCATAAACATGCCTGATCATGGGTTTGCCGTGAATATCGGCAAGTGGCTTTCCGGGAAACCGGGAAGAGGCGTATCTGGCAGGAATAATTCCCAAATAACGAAGTGGTTGCTTCATAGAAAACATGAATA
>CAZLLD010000015.1:0-56995 GCA_964560225.1 uncultured Bacteroidales bacterium | reverse complement strand
CCTTATGAGAGCAGCCCCTGCAAGGCCAACACACTGCCAAAGCTGTCAGTCATAAGGGTTATTATGTTAAATAGCCGCTCAGCCAACCCACGCAGCCCGGAAGCCCCGCCACCCCTTAGCGGTCTGCTTCGCAGGTCTGTTTTTGCCCCGGAGAGATCCGTCCCACGGGCCATATACCGGTAGTCATAAACTTTGGCTTAGTCAAAGATAGCTTCCGCCCTCGCACAGTCAAGGTCGGGGACCTTCGGGTTCCTGGCAAAAACTTTTTTCTTTTCAATAGATTTTTAAGGGTAAAAAACTTTTTGCCGGAAACCTTGACACTTCCCGGCCAACGCTCGAAATGGCCATCGCACCCCGCTTGCTGACTGGTTGCCTAAGCCAAAGTTTAAGCCATCCTCTAAAGTAAATCTGGAAAACTGGAACCGTCGGAGTTGATCATTAAAATCAGTTTTTTTCTTTTTCAACTGAGTCACGCAGTGAACTGAAAATCTGTATTGTATAACTTCAATTAAAAACACATCAATTGAAAAAAGAAAATGTGTATCTTGCAAGTAATAACGTTCTTTGAAAGAAAACCCGGTACCTGTTCATTGAAAAATCCGGCCAATGAAGATAAATCCGGT
Source organism: uncultured Bacteroidales bacterium (assembly GCA_964560225.1). Lineage (GTDB taxonomy): Bacteria > Bacteroidota > Bacteroidia > Bacteroidales > UBA10428 > UBA5072. The sequence continues at coordinate 56,372 of CAZLLD010000015.1, read as the reverse complement.
TTTACTGGTATGGGTATTGCCTGAATAATCCGCTGAAGTATATAGATCCTACAGGAAATACTTGGGCTAGTCATTTTTTCAATTGGAATAAGGAACGATGGGAAAAAATAGTTACCAAAACATTCGAATTTAGCCAAGATATTACAGTATTCTCAACAGGTCCAACAGCCGGATTCTTGATGGGATTTATTGATAAGGCATTCAATAACAGAGGAGAAGGCACATGGCTGGGCGCTGGATTTAGGAATGGATTCAATATCACTACAAATGGTTTTAAAATAAACGCCGGATTTTCTGATGCTGTTTTAACAGAGAGTCAATCAACAATTATGGGGTCAATAGGAGGTGCTTGGGCTTCTCAATTTTACAATTATACAAATCAGGTTCTCGAAGTAAAAGGCTTTTATGGGGCGACAGTTGTCAGATTGCGAACAGATAATGTTGATTACGCCATGACATGGGGTAATTTTATTATGGGGCATACTGTTGGAACAAGCATTGAATATATTGATGGGATTGAAGAGAATGGTTTGACCTTAGAATCTTCCGTTCTAATTCACGAATATGGTCATTATTTGCAAAGTTTGAAGTTTGGGCCTGTTCATTATATAAGGATTGGATTAAATAGTATAAAATATAATGAAGAGTATGATCCAGTTAAGGCTGAAAATACACCACATGCATGGGCCGAAAGGGATGCCTCATTACGTGGATTGGAGTTTTTCAAAGCACTGGGATATTCAACAACTGGATTTGGGAAATCAACTTGGCCTGAAGATATAGATAGAGAGTATTGGGAACCTAAAAATCCTTGGTTATGAAGAATACAGTATATATAATTATTCTGTTTTGTGCAATACAGTGTAAGCCCGATGATGATTTGCATCATCATATTCGCTTTAATAATAATGCAGACTATAAGATTTGGGTAACGGATGGTGTTTTTATTTCAGATACCGTAACTATTCTACCCGGCTCCATTGATATATTACCTCATTCATCAGATAATTTAACCCAGCCCGGAGGTTACGAAGGGTTGTCCAATCTTTCTCCTACGAAAGAGATTATTATAATAGTAAGAAAATCAAATCCTTTTGTGTTTGATAAAAGATACATATTGTCTATTGACTCGTTAAATATATTAGGGTGGACGGTAAATTACCCTTAAAATGAATATATATTTAAGGTATTTTTAAGCCCCGGAACTCTCCGGGGCTTTTTCATATAGCATAAGCCTGCCTTGCGTTAAAATCCCGGATCAGGGCGTTAATGACTTTAAGGATAGATTTTTTTTCTTCATCCGGCAGCTTGTCAAGCTGTTTAAATTGCTTGATCAGCTCGGCATCTTTCAGGGTTTGTTCCACCTTATCGGATTTATTGCCGTTTACCAGGTAATCGATAGACACATCGAAAATACCGGCCAGCCTTTGCAATACGTCAGCCGGAGGTTGTACATCTTTGCTTTCGTAGCGTGTCAGCTGCGTGTGTGAAATATTTACCTTTTCGGCAAGCTGTGCCTGTGTAAAGCCGGTTTGCTTACGGAGTTCCTGTATTCTTTTACCTAAATCGGACATAGTTAATTGCCTTTAAAGTGTAATTATGGCTGTAAATTTACCAAATAAGACAATAAATGTGAATAACTATTATCCTTATTGTTGAAAACATATCAATCAGGCATGTTGATAAATTTGTCTTTTAAGACTTATTTTGTTCTTATATGGCAAATCAAAAGTTATCAACATGGAAATACAGGAAATCAAACAGTGGCTTTCAATACTTACCGTCCTGAACCATTACGGTTTAAGACCTGATAAAAACCAACGCCTTTGTTGCCCGTTCCACGAGGATAAAATCCCCAGCTTCCAGGTATATCCCAAAACAGGTACCTGGACATGCTTTAGCAGTAATTGCAGCGCCGGGAGCGGTGATCAGATAGATTTTATCATGAGAAAGGAAGGCATTACCAAACACGATGCAATTTTGAAAGCCAAAGAGCTGATCGGGTGCAATGGACAGCCTATTTTACAGAAACAAAAACCACAGCCCGAAAGCATTGAATTAACCCCCGCTAGGCGAAGTTTTCTTAACTTCGCCTTCTTTAAAACGTAGTCTGCGACTACCATTCGCTTGATTCAGCTGACATTTTTTTTAAATATATTATATTGAAATAGCTATTTTCTTAGTACTTTTAATTTGTTCATGGTAATAGAATGATACCGTTATGTCAACCGGTTATCAAATAAATGATCAGGAAGGATTATACTATTTAACTTTTCAAATTGTTGATTGGATTGATATTTTCACCCGCCAGGTATATCGCGATATTGTCATTGAAAGTCTTCGATTTGCCATTGAAAATAAAAACCTGAATGTTTTTGCATTTGTCATAATGTCCAATCATATGCATACGGTCATGCAAAGCGGTATCGGCGAATTAAGTAATACAATCCGGGATATTAAAAAATTCACAAGCAAAAGGATCATTGAGACGGTTCAATCAACGCCGGAAAGTAGAAGGGAATGGATGATCAATAGATTTAGTTGTAATGCGCGACAACACACACAAAATCAACTATTTCAAGTATGGACACATGAAAATCATGCCATATATCTTTATGGTTCCGAATTTATCCGTGAAAAAATTGAATACCTGCATGATAATCCGGTACGTGCGGGATTGGTGGAAAAACCAGAGGATTATTTATATTCCAGTGCAAGGTTTTATGCGGGATTGGATTGTTTTTTACCAATAGTTGACATTGGATTGCCATGGAAAACAATTTAAATGGTAGTCGGAGACTACATAAAAGAAGCGGCGAAGTTAAGAAAACTTCGCCGAGCGGGGGTCCTGGTATAGGAATGTTTTATAACTGGATAACCAGCACCGGAAATGGTTTTATTGAAGGGAAAAGTACGGATGAAATTATGGCATCAGGCACTATGAGCGCTATTTGGGGAGGTGTGAGCGGGTTTGCGATGGAAGGACTGGCTGCAGGAATAAATGGATTAATGAATATTCCAAAGAATGTAAAAACAGGAAGTGGACTTATAGAACCCTTTACCGGGAGACCGCAAACCGCACAAATACCCTTTGGTGAATGGCTATTGGGCTCTAACGGTGGTAATATAGCTCAACAAGGTATTGCTAATGCGGAAGTGATATTGGCATCGTTTGGTTCAGCCAACTCGGGGAGGGTATTAGATCCCATAACTGAACATTTAGATGAAAGTGTTTCCCTTGATTATTTTTTAAATGCAGTTCAAGGAAAATCCTATGTGGAAATAATAAATGAATTAGGGAATAGAAGCAGGACAAGTTTAGGATCACAACCGGGAGGCCCCTCTTTAAGGTATGTTGTAAATCCGCTTGACGGCAATGTTATTGACATGCGCCATATGTTAATAGTTGGCTACAAATATGGTGACTGGGGAGGCAAAATAATTGAATTTGGCCAATGGATAGCAGGCAATCCAAGTGGGATGAATGCACAAGATTTTTATTCAAATCGATTAGGATCAAACTTTTCCATGAGGTATGGATTTCAAATTTTGCTTAGTCCTGATAAAACATCTACCTACTTGCAGAAATTTTTCGCGACACCGACAGGTTTTAATCATAAATACAGAGGTTCAATTTGGTTTTAAAATTTTTAGATATGATTGATTTAAAAAAAATTGTATTGTTTATTATAATCTATTTAGGTTTAGTTTTTATCTCATTAAAATGGAATGTGGGATATTTACCAATAGGTATTATTATACTTTCATCTCTACTTCTGCTTTCATTAATGATTTGGCTTATACTAAAGATTTTGAAATTAAAAACGGCAAGATTATTTTTCATTCTGAGTATAGTTTGCGTTTTTGTTTTCATATCTGTTTTTTTAATTTCCAGGGTTAATAACAGAATAACAACAAAACGAGGCAATTTAATTGTTGAAAAATTAATGGAGTATAAAGATAACAAAGGTTATTATCCCGAAAGTTTAAATGAGTTGATACCTTCATATCTTAGTAGTATACCAAAACCTGCATTCAATCACTCTGATACTTTTTTTTATGAAATAGTTGATAGTACGAGTGTGATTTCTCGTGATAATTTTATTCTAAAATATTATGGGACTTTAGAAATGGAAGCTAAATATACGAGTAAAAGAAAGAAATGGGAATACGATGATTAATATTATAATCAACAAGAGCTCTTCAACCGAAGGGAGCGATCAGTTCGGGGTCGGACCAGGCTATTATATAATATAAAATTGTTTTTTTTAAAAGCGAATGAGTATACTGTTGAAGACATGAACAGCTTAAATTGGACAATAACGCATCCATAAGAAAAGAAAAGCCCTGCTGTAAATAGTAGTCGGAGACTACAAAACAGAAGCGGCGAAGTTAAGAAAACTTCGCCGAGCGGGGGCTTTTTTTACGGTATTAATTTTATAAGTTCCAGAATTTCTTTATCGGTAAGGTTTTCAATATCCGATTTGTCGTAAATGGTGAGGAGGTAAACAGTATCGTCCTTAAAGAAGAGATGGGTGATAACCCTTGCCCCGCCTGATTTTCCTTTGCCCTTGCTGGCAATGGCAAGGCGTATTTTGTAGCAGTTATGGCCGATGGAGGTGCCTTTTTCAGGTTCTTCCTTTAACTCTTTGATAAGTGTTTGTATCTCCTTCTTGAGCGATGGGAATTTTTTCATCAGGCGTTTGGCCTGGCGTTCAAAAACCGATATGGTTTTAACGCTAAAGCTCATTGAGAAAATCTTCGGCGTTACGGGCTTGTTTTTTGCCCTCTTTAATCAGCTTCATTTCTTCAACAGCTTCGGCCAGTTCAGTCATGAACAATTTTTTGTTTCTTAACCGTTCCAGTTCACCAAGGTCTTTCTGTATTTGTTCCCAGTCTTTCATTGGAAGCTGAACAGCATTTTTCCGGCCCTTTTTGTCGGTTATATATTGTAAGTTCATAGCTCTGTTTTCTTATTTTGTTGGGTAAGCCTGCCCGGTTTTCAAATCACTTAAAGCCATATCAATCATACGAAATATAAACGACTTGTTTTCATCCGAAAGCGTTGCAATATCTTCAAGCCGTTTTAAGGTGTTCCTGTCCAGTTCAAGATTTGTTTTTCCTACCAGGTAATCAATCGAAACCCCTAAAGTGTCCGCAATCTTCACAATAACATCAATAGACGGGGTCATAATATTGCGTTCATACCTTCCGATAATATCCCCTGATGTTCCGATTGCTTTACCCAAAGCAGCCTGGGAAAGTGCTTTTTGCTTTCGCAGGAGCATTATATGTTCACCAATTGTCATACCTAAAAGTATTGTATTAGACCAATTATTGCTTGTTTCTGCAAAAATACACTACCTAAACGTATAAAACAAAATAAGACTGACTAGAAAAGAATAAATAGCTTATTTCGGATAAATAAGATCTTTGAAACACCCCCCCGCTTGTCGAAGTGTGACTTAAACCCGCTTCACCACTTCATCAGCTCCTTCAGAAACGCCGTTAATTCTCCGGCCATTTTCTGGTGCTCTTCTACATTCGGATGCCAGTCGCTTCCATGAAGCTCCATGGTGCTGAATTCGAAATAATGGATGGCCTGATCCATAGTTCCAAACTGGTTCACCACACCATGCATCAGGTTCCGCCAGGTTACCCATTTGGCATTGTCAGATGATGGCCCGGCAATACAAACTATAGTTGCACCCGGATAATTGGCTCTCACGCGTTTCAGAAATGCGACATAGGCGTTGACAAATTCGGCCGAGTCAAGCGGAACAGAAAGGTCATTGCCTGCCAGGTTAATTACCACAAGCTGCGGCTGGTAAAGTGAATAATCCCACTTTGCTGAGCTGTTCAGGATCACCTCATCATAGTGAGCTGGCATGGTGAAATCACGCCCTCCTCCGTAACCCTGCACAATGCCGATACCGGAACGGCACACTGCAACATATTCAGCATCCAGGGCACGCGCCGTAATGGCGCCATACGACAGGTAATTGTTCTCGGTTTCATACGCAAAATGCTCCTCTACACTTTTACCTTCGTTCCCATAACCGCATGTATAGGAATCGCCTATGAACTCAATCTTGCGCTCTTTAACAACAGGTTGATAAAGCTTTCCGCCCCTGTCGATTTTCAAGCCAAGAAAGGTGGTATTGCCACCGTGCCATTCCGTCCGCCGGATGATTTCGAGGTTATGGCGTTTTTCAGGAAGGCCCGAGGCCAGGAGGTAAGTACTGTCAGCCCGGTTAGCGGTTAACACAAAAAGACTGTCGTCAATGATGACGGTAAACATATTCCGCAGGCTGTCATCTTTCAGGATCAGCTCTACCGATGTACCGTCGAAAGCAGTGCGGATAGCACATCCCGAATACATGAATACGGGTTTTGCCGGACTGGAAAGATCAAACCTGCCCAGGTAGGCAATATTTGAATTATCAGGAGTAATAAAAGTTTTGGTATCGGGTTTTGCACACGATACGGATAGAAATGCTGCCAGAATTATGAAAAATGCTGTTCTCATGGTCTTTGATTTTAATTAGCCTGTTAAAGGTATATAATTTATCTCTTTGGGATATAAACAGGCTAATTAAAACCCTATTCCAGCAATTCCTTATCGTGCATTATTTTCAGAAACGACACAAAATCGTCCTTCCTGTCGCTTTCCATCCACGCCATCGATTCTTTTGGATGTTCATTCATAGATCCGCTGATCAGGTATGGAATGTGGTATCCCCAGGAAATTTGCTTCTGAAGCGGATAAATCTTTTTCTGAATACCCTCGAGAATGGGCAAAAGTCGGTATTTCGGATTTTTCAGGAAGGCAATCAGACATTCCATCGGACAGTTACCGGCTCCGCGCCCCAATCCCAGGAACGTGGCATCGAGCATGTTGGCGCCATGAATAACTGAGGTGATGGTATTTGAAAAAGCCAGTTGCATGTTGTTGTGGGCATGAATGCCAATGGTTTTACCCGGGAGTGCTTCGGTGTACTTTTTTATTAGGGCTTCTATCTGCTCGCAATACAAGCTGCCAAAACTGTCAACCAGGTAAAAAGTAGGAACCCTTGATTTCGCAATATCCTTCAATGCCTCATCCAGGTCGGGTTCAATGACTTTAGAAACAGCCATCAGGTTAATGGTAACTTCATATCCTTTATCAAGACAATATTCCGCATGCTGAATGGCCTTATCAATCTGGTGAATATAACAGGCAACCCGGATCATGTCGATCAGGCTTTCTTTTTTGGGCTTAATGGATTCCAGGTCAATCCGGCCAATATCGATCATGGCAGAAATTTTTGTTTTGGTCTTGTTATCCCCGACTATGCGCCGGAGATCAGCTTCATCACAAAATTTCCACGCACCGTTTTCTTCACGCGAATAATACTTGTCATTGCTCTTGTAGCCAAATTCCATGTAATCCACGCCTGCTTCCACACACGATTTATAAACAGTCTTCACAAAATCATCATCAAAGCGCCAGTGATTCATCAAGCCTCCATCCCTGATGGTGCAATCAACTACTCTAATTTCCTTACGGTACATGTCAGTAGGTATTGGTTTTTAATAGGTTTATAGGTATTAAAGTAACCGTTAGCAACTATTCAGCCAATTTTCATCATGCGCTTCTGTTCCTCAATGAAGTATTGCATCAGCATATGGTATACCTGTTCAATCACGTCAGGATTCAAACCCTCTTCCATTGCCCAGTTCCGTCGGATCTCGACCACCTGTTCATAGCGGGCGCGCGCAAGCACATCTTCCTCATCCTTTTTAAAACGCACAATCTCTTTGACATACTGAAAACGCTCACCCAATAATTCAATAACTTGCTTGTCAATGGTGTCAATTTCTTTTCTGATCTCATCGATTGTGAGGCAGTCTTTGGGCTTTTTCATGGTGATGGCTTCGCTGATTTGCTAATGGAATGCAAAAGTAGTAAATTTTATGGTATATATATGCACAGCAAGGCAAAAATTGACCTAACAGCATTGACTACTTAGCCGTTGTGGCTATGTCCGCATGTCGGCCATGTGGTGAATCGCATAGCCGCCCGGGCTGAGGTAAAGATACCTCCCAAAAAGGTACGTGGGTTGCGGCGGTTTTGTCAAGCTAAATAAGAATACCCTCACCCCAGCCTGCCTTTACCAGGTCAATCCTGTCATAATCGGCAATTCCGAGGTGATGCCTGGTATCAGCAAGGAATATGTGTTTTGCAGGCGGATTCAACGGCCTGTCTTCTTTGAAGTATTCCTTTCTCTTGGCCTGTATTATTTTCACACCAACGGCATCCACGGCAACCGGATCAAAGCCAACCAGAATTCCCTGATACGGCCAGGTAAACTCCTTGCTGAAGTGATGCGAACCAACACTATGGAATAAGGGAGCGATCATAACCAGGATATTCAGCCTGGTTTTTCCTTTTACTTCGGGAAGCTCCCAGAGCGTGGCCAGGTCTGCACAGGAATCATCATGGTATGAAGAAGGCTTTGGCGAAAACATGATGTAATTCTTCAGCAATGAACCAACACCCGACCAGGCATGAGTGCGTGAAGGCCTTGCATTGATGAGCGCCGTTGCTCTTTGAAATACGGGATTTCTCAAAACGCCCCTGTCGTCTGCACTCACGTTGCTTTCATCAATGCCTGCCTGAATCACTTTTGTTTTTAGTATGTTTTCAAGTTCCGGAGGTGTAGGCAGTGAATTCCAGTGGTTCGACTTGATGCCGACCACATCTTCGGGTTTGATGATCTGTTTCCAGGCTTGGGCTGAAGAAGTTGTGCCGGTGAGCTTTATAACTGCCTCATCCAGCATTTTTTCAAGTATCTGCCCGTCAATAGCCCCGGCCTCATTGAGCAGTTTCTGGTTCCTTATCAGAATAACCCGGGATCTGTTTTCAGAATTCTTGCCAAATGCCGATAACGGGGAGTTCATCAGCAAGGTGCTTCCCAACGCAAATTTTGCTGTATTTGCGATCATTTTGCGACGCGTCAGCTTATTATGCATAGGTATCGTTGTTTAAGGTTAATAAATATCGTGAGAACCGCATATATTCAAGACTGAAACCAGCAGTTGTCTGGCATCGTCACAGGTTTGACCGTTAAAGACGGCAACAACCAGACTGCCCGTTTTGAAAGCAGCCAGCCAGGTGCCGTCGGGCAACCTGATGCAATCATCTTTCAATCCCGCCGGAAAAAATTCCTTTCCGAAAAGATCAAATGCATTTCCGGCCAATACACCATCCTGATACTGAACCAGGAGCAGGTACATTCTTCCTTCACCCCTGGCATAACGGGCAAGAACTGCATCCGTGTGCTCATCAATATTCAGAACATTGTGGTCACTGATAAAGAAAAAGGCATTCATCCAGACAGTATGATGAAAATACTTGTAACCTGAAGGAATCAGTCCTTCTTTTGGCAGGAAACTCACCACGGCCGGTATTTTGCCTTCACGGTCAATGCATGAAGTGATATGCAATGCCAGTGAATGAATAAAGCGGCCTGCCTCGGGAGTGGCATCCCAGGTTGAAAGGGAAATATAATACCTGTCCTTCCAGAAGAACACAGCTCCCGGAAGTGAATAAGTACCCTGTCCGTAAAGACTTTTTTCATCCTCTCGTGATTGCGTGAAGACGCCGTAAGCGTTTCGTGATTCAAGCAAGTCATAAACCTCGGCAAGAACTTCCGGGTTTCCATCCTTTTTGTATGTTTTGCTCAGGGCCTGTCCGAACCCGTATGAAATGTACAACTCCGCACCCCCGTCAATGTAATTGTACAAATCCGAGGGCGTGTTGAGCAGCAGCGCTTTTTCAGCCTGCCAGCCCTCGAGCTGGTCGGGCATCATGCCTGCAAGTCCTGACTGGTTTTCTGAAAGTGGCATATCAGTTGATGTTAATTGCGCGTTGGTCCTGCTGGTTGTGGTTAAAGATATGAAAAACATGCAGATAAAAGACCAAAATAGTGTTTATTAACAGAATTTTATGAAATGGGAGGGATTGCGATCCCACTCAAAAAAAATATTAAAAAAATTGTTGGATTAAAAAATATTTGTACTTTTGGACTGTTTTACTTTTTTAGTCGATTTATAAAAATGTCAACTTACAAGTTGGAAATAAGAGATCAGATCATTGCTGCTGCAAGGAATATCTTCAACAGGTTTGGCTTCAGGAAAACCACCATGGATGAAATTGCCCAATCCATGGGTAAAGGTAAAAGTTCAATATACTATTATTTCAAGAGCAAGGAAGAAATCTATGAAGCCGTGATTGAACGTGAGGCCGAATTCCTCAGGCAGGAAGTTACCAAAGCCATTTCACAGGTTGATGATCCGGCTGAAAAACTGAAAACTTACGTTCTTACGCGCATGAAAACCTTCCGTAAGGTGACCAATTACTATGATGCCATCCGGTCTGAAGTGGTGAGTCACCTTGAGGTGATCAACCGGATCAGGGATAAATACGACCGGGAAGAGGTCAGGCTGCTTCAAAATATCATTGAGGAAGGTGTCACCAGGAAGGTATTTCACATGAAAGATCCGGAGTTGGCTTCAATTGCCATTGTAACGGCTTTAAAGGGACTTGAGGTTCCCATGTTCTGGTCGAACAAGCGCAAAGATGCAGAAAACAACCTGGAAGAATTGCTGAATGTGTTGTTCTACGGAATTATGAGACCCTAAATTTTTTTAGAATTTTTTCGACCATTTTACTTATTTGGTCGATTATTATAAAAATATCATATATAAACGATTTAATATCAATACAATGAAAAGAAATTTATTTTTGATGATCGCACTGGTTTTTCTGAGTACCCTGCCCTTTTATGGCCAAAAACTCAGACTTGGTGTAACAGCAGGACTTAATGTATCCACCTTGTCGGAGCCCGGTAATTTGTATGATAATGCAGCACTGAAGACGGGGTTTGGCGGAGGTCTCGAATTGAAATACGCAATGAATGAAACCTTCGGGATCAGGTCGGGCCTTGTTTATGAACAAAAAGGATTCAGAAAGGATGGGGAAATATCTCACCACAATGAAAAAATTACCGGCATGTACCATTACCTTACGGTTCCCCTTTTAATTGAAGGCTCCCTACCTGTTGCCGGTGACACGAGGTTATATGGAGTTACGGGACTTTATTCAGGATTCAGATGTTATTCCGAAAATGCCCTCACACTTGAAGGAGCTGAATCACTGACCGCGCCGGACAAAGAGGATATCAATCCAACCGACTGGGGCTGGACTTTTGGCGGCGGAATTCAGACGCCTGCAGGAAAACACCAGATACAAATAGGTTTCAGGTATTCTCTTGGCCTTGCCGAGGTGCTGAAATCACAGTCTGATGACCGGAACAAGTCGGTTCTTTTTGGAGTTACTCTTTTATTTTAATAACTTATAAGGGCAAATTTCAATCCTAAAAAGTAAGCCTGTATGAAAAACAAATTCCTGCCGTTTATCGGATTAATCATGATCTGTCTGCCCGGATGCAGACATGAACAGGTGAGCACTGCCATTACAGCAGACACCATTGCAGTAAAGGTGATGGCTGTTGATTACGCAGCAACAAATGAACAGAGCAATTTTGTGGGCGTGGCGGAAGCGTTCCAGTCGATTCCCCTTACATTTCTTACTGCCGGAACCATCGAAAAAGTTCTGGTTGGTGAAGGAGAAACCGTAAGGAAGGGGCAGGCGCTGGCGGCACTGAACACGGCAAGCTACCGGAATATCCTTGCAGCTGCACTGGCAAAAGAAAAGCAGGCAGAGGATGCCTATGAAAGGCTTTCTGCTGTATATAAAAACGGAAGCCTGCCCGAGGTTAAAATGATTGAAATCGAAACCGGTTTGGAACAGGCCAAAGCTGCTTCTGCAGTAGCACAGAAAAATGTTGATGACTGCAGTCTGTATGCCCCTGTTTCGGGTATGATTGGCACCCGGTCGGCTGAACCGGGAATGAATGTCGTACCAGGCTCTCCGGTAATGACCCTGGTGAATATCGATAAAATGAACATCAAGGTGGCCATTCCTGAAAACGAGATTGCTGCTGTTCATACAGGTCAGCCGGCGGTTATCAACGTGCCTGCACTGAACAATGCCCAATATCATGGCAAGGTTACGCAAAAAGGCGTTGTGGCCAATCCCATTTCCCATTCCTATGAGATTAAGATCACCATTGACAACAACGGTGACCGGCTCAGACCGGGCATGTTGTGCAATGTTTTTATTGGCAGCGCCGGCGCCGGCAAAGTCCTTTTTATACCGCAACAGGCTGTAATGGTTGATGCTGCAGGCAACAGGTTTGTTTATGTTGCTGATTCAGTCAATTCACAGGCGTTACGCCGGGACATCAGCACAGGAGCCCTAACATCACAGGGAAACATCATCATTACCAGTGGTCTTGAAAAAGGAGACCGGGTAATTACCCACGGATACCAGAAAATCAATGACCGGTCGTTAATTAAAATACTCCGCTGAGATGAGCCGAAAGATTTGCTTTGTGGAATCTGCCATGAAGAACCGGCAGATTGTATTTCTGGTTATAGCTTTGCTCATTGGCCTGGGTGTTTTTGCCCTGTTCAAAATGCCGCGCCAGGAATTCCCCGTTTTTACCATACGCCAGGGTTTGGTAATTGCCGCCTATCCGGGAGCCACATCCGAACAGGTGGAGGAACAACTCACCCCCAGGGTGGAAAGATACCTCTTCAGTTATAAAGAGGTAAATAAAAAGAAGACCTACTCATATTCCAAAGAAGGCCTGATGATCGTGTTTGTCGAGCTAAACGACAACGTCAGAAATGCCGATGAATTCTGGTCGAAGCTGAAGCACGGCCTGAACAACCTGAAGCCCTCGCTCCCTGCAGGTGTGCTGGCACTTTATGCCGATAACGATTTCGGAGATACATCAGCCTTGCTGATCTCGCTTGAAGGAGATGACGTCAGCTACCGGGAACTTGAGTTTTACCTGAACAAACTTGAAGACCGGCTCAGGCGAATCGAATCAGTTTCCAAATTGCGGCATTACGGGCTGCAGAACGAACAGATCAGCATCTGCCTCGACAAAATAAAACTGGAAAAGTACGGCATCAGTTCCTCCATGATTACCGCAAACCTTTTTACCCAGGGACTCACAGCATCCGGAGCATCTTTGGATCTGGGAGATACGGATGTACCTGTACATATATCGCCGGTTTATAAAACCGAAGACGATATTGCCAGCCAGATCATCTATTCAGACCCTTCAGGCAACATGATCAGGGTTAAGGACATTGCAACCATTACCCGGGAATATCCTGATGCTGACAGTTACATTGAGAACAATGCACATAAAAGCCTCCTGATTTCCATGGAAATGCTTGAAGGAAACAATATCGTGCAGTATGGAGAAGAGGTTGACCAGGTACTGAAAGATTTCAGCAAAACACTGCCCGAAGGAATCAGCATTAACCGGATAGCCGATCAGCCGGGGGTAGTGAAAAGATCTGTTTCCACCTTTCTTTTTGAACTGCTTTTTGCCATCATTTCGGTGATCCTTGTGACCATGTTGTTGCTGCCCTTGCGTGTGGCCTCGGTGGCTGCTTCTTCGATACCGGTTACCATTTTCATTTCGCTCGGGCTGATGTATGTGCTGGGACTGGAATTAAATACCGTAACTCTTGCCGCACTAATAGTAGTGTTGGGTATGATCGTCGACAATTCCATTGTGATCGTCGACAGTTACATGGAAAAGCTTGACCATGGTGTGTCGCGCTGGCATGCAGCCATTTCAAGTGCCAATACTTACTTTAAAGCTATATTCTCAGCCACACTGGCCATCAGCATTACCTTTTTCCCCTTCCTGTTCACGCTGAAAGGCACTTTCAATGACTTTATACAAATGTTTCCGTGGACCGTAACGCTTACCCTGGGTATATCACTGCTGGTTGCCATGATGGTGATTCCTTATATGGAATATTTCTTTGTCAGCAAAGGATTCCACAGTAATGAAGATGTCCGCAGGAAGGGCTTCAACATGCTCGGTTTCATCCAGCGGAATTATGAAAAATACCTCCTGAAAGCTTTTGAAAGGCCGAAACTTACTTTAGGATTAGGCTTCGTGTCTGTTTTACTGGCAGCTGCGCTGTTTTTAGTCGTACCGCAACGCCTGATGCCTGTTGCCGAACGCAACCAGTTTGCGGTAGAAATCTACCTGCCACAGGGAAGTTCATTAACAGCCACGGCTCGGGTGGCTGACAGCCTGGAACACTTGCTGAAAGCAGACAACAGAATCATGTCAATCACCTCGTTTATTGGCTGCAGCTCGCCGCGGTTCCACACGACCTATGCACCCAGAATTCCGGCGAAAAACTACGCGCAGTTTATCGTAAATACCGCCTCAAGCAAGGAAACCGAGCTGTTGCTTGATGAATATTCGGGTGCCTGTGCCAATTACTTCCCCAACGCCTACGTCCGGTTTAAGCAACTCGACTATCAACCCGTGGCTGCTCCTATTGAGGTAAGGATCAGCGGGGATGACATCAGTGCGCTGAAGGAAACCGGCGACTCACTGATGGTTAAGATGCGCGGCGTAAAAGGCATATGCTGGGTACGCACTGATATCGGAGACAAGCAGCCGTCTAACAGGGTAGATATCCATGCCGTTGAAGCAAACCGCCTGGGTATTGACAAAACCACCGTGGCCACGAACCTGGCTATCCGGTATAACGGACTTCCGGTAACCACGGTATGGGAAAATGATTACCCGGTTACGGTGAGACTGAAGGCAAATGCCGGTGAAGAAGCGGCTTCCGCAGATCTTGACAACGAGTACATCCATTCCCTGATTCCCGGTGTGTCGGTGCCTTTGAGGCAAATAGCCTCCATTCATGCCGACTGGAATGAAGGTCAGATCGTACGCAGAAACGGAATACCCACTTTAACGGTGATGGCCGATATCAGCCGGGGTGAAAACGTGAACCGCATATTTCCGGAAGTCAGGACCATCGCAGAATCACTTCACGTTCCCGAAGGTGTTTCCATCAGTTACGGCGGTGCCTATGAGAATGATGAAGAATACCTGCCGGGTATAATGACCGGATTGATCATCAGCCTATTCATGATATTTATGATTCTGGTAATTCACTTTAAAAAAATCAACCTGGCCCTGCTTGTGATGGGTTCATCAGCCCTCAGCCTGTTGGGGGCCTTTCTGGGAGTCCTGCTGGTAAGGGTTGAATTCGGCATCACCTCAATCCTGGGAATTGTTAGTCTTATTGGTATTCTTGTTCGTAACGGGATCATCATGCTCGACTATGCCGAAGAACTGCGTTATAAGCGCAACCTGAGCATTAAGGAGGCTGCCATTGAAGCAGGGAAACGGAGGATGCGGCCTATTTTCCTGACATCGGCTGCAGCTTCCGTTGGTGTAATCGCCATGATCATCAGTTCAAATCCGCTCTGGAGTCCTATGGGCGCCGTTATCTGCTTCGGCACCATTACCTCCATGATTTTGCTGGTGCTGATACTGCCTGTGGCTTACTGGATGATTTTCAGAAATTATGGGAAAAAATCCGCATCAAACACCGCCGGAATGAAACCGGTATTGGTTTCGATAATGATTGCCCTGACTGTTGCGGGAAACACACGTAATGCTTCAGGCCAGAATCAGTATTCACTGGAGCAATGCAAAAAACTGGCACTCGAAAACAATGTGCAGGTAAGGAATTCAAACCTGGAATTACTTGCTTCAAAGCAGGTTAAAAAGGCCGCCTTTACAAATTATTTTCCGAAAGTCAGTGCCACAGCCATGTCATTCCGCTTCAACGAGCCCCTTTTCAAACTGGATATGGAAGGCGGTCAGCTGCCCATTCTGGCTACCGACGGTACCACACCACCCGCTCCGGTACCCGGTCAGTTTGCCTATTTTCCCGGACTGTCACTGTCCTTGCTGGATAAAGGCAATATTGGAGCCGTCACAGCCATTCAACCGGTTTTTGCCGGGGGACGGATTATGTATGGGAACAACCTGGCCCGCGTTGGCGTGGATGTGAACGCAGGCCGACTGACGCTGTCAAGAAATGAAGCTTTGCTGAAAACTGAAGAAAATTACTGGCTGGTGGTATCACTGAATGAAAAGAAACAAACACTGGCATCTGTTGAAGAATTGCTTGACAGCTTAAAGAAGGAGGCCACTGATGCCTGGCAGGCCGGATTGATCAATCGCAACGATGTGCTTAAAGTCACCCTCAAACAAAGTGAGATCAAAAGTGCCGTGCTGAAGCTCGACAACGGCATCCGGCTGGCCTCTATGGCTCTTTGCCAGCACATTGGCATGCCCTATGATTCATCGATGATTTTGACCGACACGCTGACCGATTTCCGCGAACCTGCCTCAGTATATGTGAACGGCGACGAGGCTGTTCAGAACCGGGAGGAATACAACCTGCTTCAGCAAAGCCTGAAAGCAGAACGGCTCAAAACCCGGATGAAGATTGGCGAATACCTGCCCCAGGCCGGTATTGGTGTTGGAGCGCTGTATTATGACATTCCCGATGAAGGCACCACCAATTCCATGATCTTCGGCACCATCAACATACCTGTATCCGACTGGTGGGGCGCAGCTCATACCATTAAAGAGAGAAAATATCAGGAAGAGATTGCGCTCAATAACAGTGAAGACAACACCGAACTCATGGTGCTTCAAATCAGAAAAAGCTGGGATGAGCTCAACGAAGCCCGTCAGCAAATTGATATTGCGGTTGAAACCATTTCACAGGCCGAAGAAAACCTGAAAATCAACAGGGATAATTACAAGGCAGGCATAATCAATATTTCTGACATGCTTGAGGCACAGGTATTATTGCAGCAGGCGAAAAATATGCTTACCGATGCCCGCGTCAATTACCGGATCAGAATGAATGCCTACCTGCAGGCCACAGGCAGGTATGAAACCGAATAAACACCTGCAAAAACAGATCTTTTAAGGTCCCGGATCGACACAATCCTTTTCTTATTAAGTTTATTACCGTGTCGACCGGGGCTTTTTCTGCTTCCTCATACAGCATTTCTCCAAAAAAAAAATGCCGAAAGCAAAACCGCATTCTTTAAATGTCCCTGGCTTTGTTGAAACTAATGGCTTTAAGCAACCAATTTGGCAAGGCCTTTTCCGGTTTACGGTTCTGCAGGTTCAGATACCAACCCATACTTTTCAGGATCGGAATTTTATGGGTTTCCACAAATTCAATCAGGGTGCCGTCCGGATCTTCGGTGTAAGAGAAAGAACCAGCTGCTTCTCCCATATCAAAACTGTGATCCACATCAACGGTAAAGGGACAACCTTTTTGTTTGCATTCTTCGCGAAGCAAGTTCATACCACGGATATCAAAACAAAGGTGAATGAATCCGAGGTCACCCCAAAAACGCTCCTTGTATATTTTCTGAGGTTCGCGGTCAAGCACCTGCACCAGTTCGATCTCGCTGGTTCCGAAAACCGGACTGAAAGCACCCAGTCTGGGTTTGCTGTGTCTGAGCAAGACCCTTCTGAAACGGTTGTTTCCCCCGGGTAATCCGGCATATTCTCCGAATACGGTGGTCTCATCGAAAATAACCTGGTCATAACCCAGAATGCTGCTATAAAAGTCCTTCGATTTGTCGATATCCGACACGCCAATCACCGCTCCATATGCAGCTCCGGTAGGTTTTTTCTCATTGCGGAACCAGGTGATGCTGGTTACCAGATTGAAAATATTCCCATTCGGATCCTTAACATAAAAGTGTTCTTTACCCCGTGGATCGCGAAGAATTCCGCTGAGCATCTGCACACCTTGTGACTTCAGAAATTCGTAGGTGGTTTTGGCATGACGACACTTGATTTTTGCAGCAAAAATACCCAGGTCTCCCAGCCGGATCTCAAATTTGGGTGACAGCGGGGTTCTTTCAACATACTGCCAGATCTCAAATCCACCCCCGCCCTGCAGGTTCAGTGCAAGGGCTGCATGCCTTCTTTGCGGTTTGCCGCCGGTGTATGGGAGCATATGTTCGGCCACAGCCGAGTCTTCGAACATCCTGATATCTACTCCAAAACATTGTTTATACCATTTCCACGCTTCTCTCACATCGGGAACTCCAATTCCTATCTGCTGAATACCACTGATTACTTTTTCTCTCACTGCATTACTTTTTATGGGTTAACAATCTCGTCCTTAATTTGGTTTTTTCAGGTTGGACTGGCACGGTTCACAATCATATAATAAAGGGGTGGGCATATGCGCTTGACGACAAGAAGAAAAACTTCGAGTCTTCCAATAAACACTTCTTTCCTGTTTCGTTTTACGGCCCTTACAATAATTCTTGCACACTGATCCACCGGCACCCCATGTTCCTGTCCGCTATCCATCTTTCCATGCTTCTGCCCGTCTCCGGTTAATGAATTAACCGACACATCGGTTTTCACGCGGCCCGGACAAATCAGGGTAACCCGGATGTTTTTATCATGCATTTCGGCACGCAGCGTTTCAAAGAAGCCCTGCAACGCGTGTTTGGCAGCCGAATAGCCCGATCTCATACGAAATCCGTACTTACCGGCCATACTGCTGATCACCACAATGTGACCACCACCACCAGAAACCATCCAGGGAAGCACTGCTTTGGCAACTTCAACTGCGCCAAAAAAATTCACCTCCATCAGTTCGCGGTACACTTCCATCTTTGTTTCAAGCACAGTGGATCGCTGACTTACACCGGCATTGTTTATGAGAATGTCAATCCTGCTGACCAAAGTCTTGATTTTACTGGCGGCATCCTCAATTTCCCCGGGCTTTGTAACATCACAGGGCACAACAAAAGATCTGTCTTTGTCAGTCTGATCAAAACTGCTTTTAAGGGTTTCCAGCTTAGCCACGTTTCTGGCTGACAAAATCACAGTGGCTCCCTGGCCAAACAGCTCTTCAGCCAAAGCCTGACCAATACCTGAAGAGGCTCCCGTGATCCAGGCTATTTTACCTTTCATTTCCATATTAGGTTTTTTGTCGTTTGACAAGATCATGCATGCGTTCGGATATGAGAGCTCTGGAATTTCTCAAATGTTGCATTTTCGCACTGTTTTTTCGCAAGGTGTATCTGATCTTTGCCAACAGCTTTCTAAAGGAAATGTAGTAATGAAAAGCTGCCAGTCCGGTCACAGGGAGCAGCAGCACGTACAGCAGCACAGCCCATGCCGGAGCCCCCAGAAAGGCTGCTGTCACAGCCAGAATGAGGTACCATATGGGAAAAGCAATCATGCCGATCACATATTTGAACGAACTGTGAAACTGAGTATCCTTAATATTCTTCACCCTGGAGCCGGTAAACCAATATGGCAGCCAATTATTCAGGAAGCCAAACAAAAACACAGGCAACAGCAAGAGCTTGATGAAAACCGAAAGGATCATTCCAGGCATAGAAAACGGTTGTTTGCGGATAACCCAGTCTCTTAATCCTTCTTTTCGAACCGATTCCTGGTAATCCGAAACCAGCACTTTCAGGCTTTCCAGATTTTCATGATTCTGGTCGAGTTCCTTGTTAAGCAACTCAATCATGGCCTTATCGGCACTGAATTTTGCAGCAAGCGATGTTTCATGAATACCCATTTCTTCACGCATCTCGTCGTTACAGATCTCCCGGAGGTGCATGTAGAGATCATAAAATTCTTCGGTCTGAATATCGATCATTTGACGGCTCAAAGCTGCGGCAAAAGCATCCTTCAGCTGATTGATGGCCATTACCGGGTTCTCCCTGTAGGCATCGCTAAAAGATGACACTTCAATTGGCTCACCCAGGTTAACGAACAAGGTTGAACGAAAATGCTGGTAATGGCCGTAATCAATGCCCACCGGAACAATTTTAACAGCCGGAAGATTGCCGTATTTTTCCTGGGCCTGAAGGCCAATCCTGAACAAGCCCTTTACCAGTGGCCTTAACCGGCGTTTGTCGCCATGATTACCCTCGGCAAAAAGACCGAGCGGGCTACGCTTGTTGTGCACAACCTGAAGGGTTTTCTCAAACACCTCATCATTGCGCTTGACATTTTCAATGCCGTCGCGCATCCTGTAAATGGGCATGATATTGAGGTAGGTCAGAAAACGGATCATCCGTTTGCCCTTAAATATATCTGCCCGGGCAAGAAATACGTTCTGAAAATGAGTTTTACATACCAGCACCATGGCATCCATAAGTGCGTTCTGATGGTTGGGGGCCAGAATCACGGGTTGATCCAGCGGAATATTGTGCCTGTTGACTACTTCTATCTTTTTGTAGTAGATGTTAAAGCAAAGCTTTGCATAACATTGCAGCAGCCAGTAATCAAGAGCCCATTCATCTATGGCTTTTTTTCTGAACAATTCGTTTGATCTTTAAGAATGTGCAAAGTTAATATAAGATATGGAGAAAGTGACCAGATTAAATGGATTCCAGTTTTACCTGCTCCACCTTATTCAGGTCTTTTTCATAGAAGAAAGACCCTGAAAAAAACATAAGTGATGCAATCAGCAATGCTATTGGCAGCACCGACATGGCAGTCTGAATATTCGATGCGTCCGATATGGCACCAATGACTATTGGGCCCATGGAAGCTCCCAGCAGGTTCTGAACTACAACGGCTATGGCATATGACATGGCGCGTATTCCGGCATGAACCACGTCTTGTGTAACAGCAGACGCTGCTGAAACAAAAGCAGTAATGATCATTCCCAGGGCAAGCAGAATCACATATTGCATTTTCCCGGGAAAAACAACAAAGGCCAGGAACAGCAAAACAGCAGATACCAGCGAAGTGATGGTGGGAAACAGCAACCGGGCATTAATTTTCTTTTTCCGCCATTTATCGGCAATATACCCGCCAAGAGGTGCACCAATCAGGGCCAGCAGCATCACCGCGCTTGATTTCAACCCGGCCTGACTTTCGGCCAAGCCCTGAGCCCGATGAAAGTAAGTGGGCAGCCAGGTGAGCAGCGAGGTAGTGGTAAAAACCACACCGGCCATGCCAAAATAGGTAAAAATCAATGAAGGCTTGTCCACGAACTCTCTGAAAATATCTTTTGCTGACATGGCAATTTTACCAGGTCCGTTGTTGTGGCCGTTTTCCTCTTCTTTCGAGGTGCTGTTTTTAACCAGCCCAACTGTTTTGTAATCCTTCACAAAAAAGAAAAGTATGGCAACAATCAATCCGGGTATTGCGACCAGTCCAAAAGCATGACGCCAGCCCCAGTTGGTCGCAATTATACCACCCAGTGCAACACCAATGGCACTTCCCAGAGGAATGGATGCATTCCACAACCCCATCATCCAGGAACGCTTTTCCTGCGGATACAGCCCGGCAATCATTGCGGTTCCACCGGGCGCATAACCGGCTTCACCAATACCTATAAAGGTTCTGGCTGAAAACAGTTGCGGAAAAGTTCTTGTTATTGCACACACTCCCGTGGCCAAACTCCATATAACTCCCATCAATCCAATGGTTTTTCGCCGGCTCCAGCGATCGACCAGTATGGAAACCGGAAAAGTGAGTGCCACAATCGACCAGTAAACAGCTGAAACCAGCATCCCGCACTGCGTGTCGGTCAGATTCCAGTCGGCTTTAATAAAGGGAAACAGCGAGGTTACCACCATCCGGTCGACATAATCAAACATGTATAGCAGGAACAGGAGAACAAAAATATAATTGGTATAAGGCTTTGAAAATAAATAGCCTTCGGGCACTTTATCTTTCTTCATATCTTCAGATATAGATAGTTAGCGGTTGTCTCAGTTTCACAGACCTGAACGACAATAAAAGTAATAAAAAATACATAGCTGAAACCGTGGGCATCATATTTCGTCAGCAATATCCGTATCAGTTCATTTCAAACTTCCTCAGAAACACTATTTTTGCAATAAAATGATCAACATGTTGAAATCTCTTTTTAAAACGGTAGATCCCGGAACACTCCAGGAGAATTTTTTCCATCTTATTAATGATGACTGGATGCTTGTAACAGCCGGAAACCTGGGCGGGTTTAATACGATGACGGCAAGCTGGGGCACAACGGGCATTTTATGGAACAAGCCTGTTGCCATCTGCTTCATCAGACCGCACCGCTACACGTTTGATTTTGCAGAAAAAAACGATTTTTTCACATTGAGCTTCCTGGGGGGTGAATACAAGGAAGCCCTTAATTTCTGCGGCACGCATTCAGGCCGCAATGTCGACAAGATCAGTAAAACCGGGTTAAAACCTGTGGGAACGCCTGACGGCAGCGTAACTTTTGAACAGGCCAACCTGGTCCTGGAATGCCGGAAACTTTATGCTGATTTTCTCAAAGAAGAAAACTTCCTGGTAAAAAATCTGATAGCAAAAAATTACAAGCAAAAAGACTTCCATAAGTTTTTCATCGGCGAAATAGAGGCCTGTTATGTAAGGTTGTGACAAGGCTGTCTCAAAAGGCTCATTAAAAGGAGCGTCATTGCGAACGAAGTGAAGCCTGCCTACCGGCAGGCAATCTTTAGGAAATGAATAGATTAACTTCGTTGAGCTCCGCTTCGCTCCGGTTGCTTCGGTCGTACCTCCCTCGCAATGACAAGTGACAAACCTTTTGAGACAGCCTAATAAAAAATAAAGTTTCTTGCGATTTTTTTGTAGCAGATGCAACCCTCAAGAAAATGTTTTGTCATTAAAATAAAAAAGCTGAATTGAAGGGTAGGGTTTTTTGCCGGCAGATGATCATTCAGGCACACTCGAAAAATATTATAAGTTGACGTTTTATCATAATATACACAGTGAGATCATAGAATTGAGCAAAGCCGGCAATTCCAAGGCTCAGCATCAGCTATATCAATTATATGCCAAGGCTATGTATAATATTTGCTACAGAATGATGAACAACCGGGAAGAAGCGGAAGACATGCTCCAGGAGTCTTTTACTGAAGCCTTCATGAATCTGAATTCATTCCGGTTTGAATCGGCTTTCGGTGCATGGCTGAAGCGCATAACCATTAACAAATGCATCAATGCCCTGAAGAAAAGAAAGGCCGACCTGGTACCCGTGGAGAATCTGCCCGAATACCCGGTTGGCAAGGAATCTGACGATGAAGTTCCGGGGCTTAGCACAGAGCAGGTACAAAAGGCAATGGAAAATCTGCCCGAAGGTTATCGTGTGGTGTTTTCATTGTATTTGCTTGAAGGCTATGATCATGGTGAAATTGCTCAAATCCTGGGCATTTCTGAAGCCACATCCAAATCTCAATATTCCAGAGCCAAACAAAGAATTAAAGAAATTTTAATAACCCAGTATCATGGACGACAGGTTTGAGAAATTCATAACGCAGAACCGGGACAGCTTTGATTTCAGGGAGCCGGATCCCCGCATCTGGAAGAAGGTGGAAGCCAACATAAAGGCAAAACGCAACTTCGACTGGAAGCTGTTTATGAAACGGGCTGCCATCGTTTTTCTGATTTTCAGCGCATCTTATGTGGTGAATGATATGGTACACCGTTATAGCGGCAGGGGTCTGCAATCACTGAAACCGGGGAAGGCCGGCAAGGAAAATGCAATGCCCGGGCTTAAGGAAGCTGAGGCTTATTACACCGGCCTGGTTAATCAGAAGCTGAATGAACTCGAGCCCATTCTGGCCAACTGCCCTTCACTTGAAGAGGAAGTCAATTATGATATGTCGGAACTCGACAGTGTTTACATCCAGTTGAAAAATGACCTGAAAGACAATATGGCCAACCAGGAAGTTGTTGAAGCCATCATTGAAAATTATCGTCTGAAAATATCCATCCTCGAAGATCTGCTGAAAGAACTTGAACCATACGCCGATGAATGTATCCCAAATACTGAAGGGTATGCGCTTTAAATCCCTCATTTCACTTCTCATCTGCCTGCTGGTTCCTGATTTGCAGGCCCAGGTGCCTGAATACACACGGCAAATAAACCGTTCGTTCAAGGTATCCAACCATGCGACTATTGAGGTCTCCAATAAATATGGCAGGGTACAGGTAATTCCCTGGGAAACGGATTCGGTAAAATTCAGCATCGATTTGCGGATCAAGGCAAAAGACAAGCAGAAGCTTGAGAAGATAAAACAAAATGTGGATTTTGAATTCACCAGCGGACAATCCTATCTGGTGGCCAAAACAACCTTTGGGGAGAACAGTTCCGACGTATTCAGGGATATTGTAGACATAGCCGGTTCCTACCTCTCATCATCCAATTCCGTAAATATCAATTACACCATTATGGTACCTTCCGCTGCTACCATGAAAATTGAGAACAAGTTTGGCGACGTATACCTGGATGACTATGAAGGATCACTCACCCTGGTGCTTTCATATGGCGATATGAAAGCTAACAGGCTCAACGGACGCACCGATATCAAGCTGACATCAGGCGACGGCGAAGTAAATTTCATCAGAGACGGCCAGGTTTTCGTTTCCTATGCCAACATGCATATTCGTGAAGCCTCCAGGCTGGTAACCCAAACCCGTTCATCGGTAGTTACCATTGATAAAGCCGCATCCCTGAAAATCAATTCCCGCAGAGACAAATTCTTCATTAACGAGGCAGGTTCCATTTCGGGAGAAAGTTATTTCTCAAACATCACCCTGGGCACGCTCACCAAAGATCTGAATGTATCCTGCAAATACGGCAATTTCAACCTGGATGGCATCCAGCGTACGTTTTCGATGATCAACCTGAATTCGGAATTAACCAACCTGACGTTGGCTTTTGAAAAGCCTGTGGCATTTGATTTTGAGCTAACCCATCACCAAACGGTGGCCTTTGTTTATCCAAAAGCCCTGGCCAAACTGAACACCGAAGTATCTGATCCGGAAGAAAAGATTTTCCTTACTTCGGGCAAATTTGGAACCGGTCCGGGCGATTCCCATGTAATGATCAAGGCACCCCGGAAATGCAACATCACAATTTTGCAGAAATAATGCAACCCTGTGAATCAATCCTTGTCTTTATTTAAAAACAAGAAACAGATGAAAACCTTTGGAATGATACAAAAACTGCCGGCTTTGTTGCTCACCGGCCTGTTATTCACAGCTTGTGATGACATCTGGGACCGCAATATCGACGGAAACGGGGACCGTGACATTGAAACACGCAACCTGGAAACTTTCAGCAGCGTGGAAATCAATGGCGATTTTGAAGTGCAGGTAGACATGGGAGCAAGCTCAAAAGCAGTGATTGAAACCGATGAAAACCTGATGCAATACATAATCACCCACGTGAGCGGTAACAAACTCATAGTTGAAACGCGCGATGATGTCAATCTCAGGCCTTCTCACCCAATCGAAGTAACAATTACCACACCTGCCGTTGATCAGATTGAACTGAACGGTTCGGGATATGTATACTGTTACGGACTTGAAGCAGAGGAGCTTTCAGTGCATCTGGCAGGCTCAGGACAAATTGAATTGTACAACGCCGTAGCCTCTTCCGCCGAAATAGATCTGGAAGGTTCAGGATTTATCCGCGGAGAGCTTTTTGTGGAAGATCTGACCACAAAAATTGAGGGCTCAGGAGAAATAAGGGCCGAAGGCACTTCAATAAGTACCAGTCACAAAATAATCGGTTCCGGCCGCATCAACGCAGATGAAGTTATTGCCGGGGTAAGCACCGTTTATATTTCGGGATCAGGTATTATTGACACCTATGCAAGTGAAGCCCTGGACGTAACCATAATAGGAAGCGGCATTGTATATTATGCAGGAGATGCCGACCTGGAAAAATATATTTCAGGTTCCGGAAAAGTGATTAAAAGATAAACACCCATTGCAAACCGCTGATCATGATGAGAAGAATTTTACCCATTCCGGCACTATTACTTATATGCATGATGACCAATGCCCAGAATTACACACGCGATGCCGGGATCAGAGTAGGTGACTATTTTTCAGCCTCGTGCCGGCAATTTTCTGCCGATGATGAAGCCCTTGAAGGTATTTTGTTCATAGGCAGACAGGGATTCTCCGTGTCCATCATGAAGGAGCATTTCGAGCCGGCCCTGGGTAATATTTCGGACAATCTCTTTATTCAGTACGGATACGGCGCCCACATTGGCCTGCGGCGTACAGATCATTACCAGGTGTTAAACCGGACCTACAGGCTCGATGACGAAACCATCACTCCGCTGTTGGGCGTAGACGGACTGATTGGTATTGAATACCGGTTCCCGGAATTTCCTTTCCTGATCAGCCTCGATTTCAAACCCTATTTTGAATTTTCAACCCTGCAAATTTTTAGCATTTACCTGCAAAGTTTTGGAATGTCAATTAAATATAGATTTTAATAATAACAACTGATAAATAAATGATTATGAAAAAGCTGATGATGATTTTTGGAATACTGGCGATGGCCGTCACGGTAATTGCACAGCAAGATGAAGAATTCAATACCAGGGATTCTGATGAAATTCAGACTCTGATGGGGAAGAACAATGCCCTGGGCGGTTATGGAGCTATTTCCATGCAATATACCGAGATACAGGACCGGGATGCCTTTGTTTTCGGGGCCAGGGGTGGTATTACCATGGGCCACACGGTTACATTGGGAATCGGTGGAGCTGGTTTCTTTAACGATATGCATTATGATGAATCAGCCCAGCAGGATATCAGTCTTGCTGGCGGTTATGGCGGATTCTTTTTCGAACCGGTTATTTTTCCAAAATATCCCGTTCATGTTTCATTCCCTATATTAATCGGGGCAGGTGGAGTTGCAGTGGTCACGAATAATGATGAAGATAGCTGGGATGATGATTTCAAATCTGAAGCCTCAGATGCCTTTATGGTTATTGAACCCGGTGTGGAAGTGGAACTGAATATCACCCGGTTCTTTAAATTCTGCGTGGGCGCTTATTACCGCTATACTTCCGACGTAGATATTGAGGGAGGTACTCTTGCAGGCGATTACAATATTCCTACAGACATCCTGCACGGTTTTTCCGGCGGCGTGACCTTCAAATTCGGGAAATTCTGATCGGGTGTTTATCCCATTAGCAACTGAGAAATATATAACAAATGCTGAGCGTAGTCTCCTGACTACGCTCTTTTTATATCTCTCTGCTCTGCTGAGTGTAGTCTCCCTCCTACGCTCTTTCTGCTCCACCCAGATAATCCCTGATCGCATCCACATACTTCTTAAAAGCATCAATACCCGATGGCGTAATTTGACAGGTTGTCAATGGATAGTTGTTCTGAAAAGACTTGTCAATTTTCAGATATCCTGCTTCTTCAAGCTTTTTAAGCTGCACACTGATGTTGCCCCGGGTGGCACCGGTTTTTTCAAGCAGAAAACTAAAGGTGGCCGACTTCACCGAAATCAACAGGGACATGATCGACAACCTCAGCTGGGAATGCAGTAATGGATCTAATTCCTTGAACATAAGTTACTGCTTTTTACTTTTGTTTTTCAGAATATGTCCCGGTATGATATAGGCCATAATTACAGCAACAAATACGATTATGAGCTGCACCGGATAGGGAGAAAAAAACGCAGCAAACGATGCTGCCCAACTCAGAAATGCTCCTATAACCAGCGGCTTGAAATTTACCAGACCACCCGCAATAAAGATCCCCAGTCCATACATGGCCAGGGTCACCGGCAAAATCATTTCATAATCCCTGTTTAGATTTGCAAACACAAGTAGGATCAGAAAACTCACCAGCCAGGCACCCCATAAATACATCATGGCTGTTCCGATAAAGGTCTTGCTGCCTGACGCCTTTTTCTGACGCAATGAAAAAAGCAGCGTAACCAACAGTCCGATGCCCATAAATACCGGCCAAACCAAATAATGCTGACTATACTTTACCAGTTTAATAAGAATATATTCTGTGGCACAGGTAAAAGCCACCAGGTAGCCCCAAAAAAGGTAGTAGAAGTAATTGGAGCCGATTTTGCTCCTGGCCGATTCGATCATTTCATAAATGACTTTCAGTCCGTCTTCGTGATTGAATTCTTTGTTGTTTGTTTCCATAGGGATGATTTATGACAAAACTGTTTAATAATTAAATTACCATACAAATATAAACTTGTTTATTTTGTAAACCTTATAATTTTATCAAAATTTATCCCTACTGTCCGATTAATTTTTGTTTCGTCCCTTCCGGGACTTTGTTTTGTCTAATAATCTTCTTTCTACCAATATATTGTCCCTACGGGACGGTTCCGTCAGGAACTAAATATCGGTAGAAACAGAAAATAACCCGCTTAGCTTTCAAAGTCCCTTAGGGACGTAATAAGATAAGACAAGACATTCAAAAGATATAATAAATCTTAATCAGACAACATGGCTTAATAATAGTAAGAATTAGTGATTACACAACGCCCTGGCGGGTTATGATCCTCTGCTGAGCGCAGTCTCCCGGACAAACCGTTTTCCTGCTTTAGGCATCGAACAGGCATTTCTGTTTTACAGCAATCCGAAAAACCGGAAAATTCTATCAAAAAAAAGCAGAAGTAAGTTATGTAGATTTATTTGAACTGTTTGTCGAAAAGTTTAATCAGGGTAAAATTTTAACTAATTTATTATAAGGCATATAACATATATCGCTTCCATTTTGATCAACCTCTTAAGTTCTAATTAACAACTTGATATGGTTGGTTCACGTATTTTCATAGGCCGAATCTGGTAAGAAATTAACATGCGAGGAAAAGGAAAAATGAGATTGATCCGGAAAGTATATTTATCAATGCATCTGTTGCAGGCAATGGTAATCGGGGTTTTGGCCCAGGTATCTGAGGAAACAATTAAACCCAAAAATGATGATGCGCTTAATATTTATGTAGATTGCCCGATATGTGATATGAATTATGTAAAGCAGGAAATGCCTTATGTTAATTACATGCGCAATGTTCAGGAAGCCCAGGTATTTTTGATGATTACACGACAATTTACAGGCAGCGGGGGACAGGGATATACATTGTTCTATAGCGGTTTTGGCAAATTTGCCGGAATGAAGGACACGCTGAATTACACAAGTAGTCCTGATGATACACAGGATATCATTCGTACAAAACTGACAAATACCATGGCCGCCGGGCTGATGCGTTATGTAGCCAAAACACCGGCGGTGAACAATGTTCAGGTGAAATCCCAGGGTCAAACTGAAAAAAGTGTACAACAGGTTGAAGATAAATGGAACAACTGGGTATTTTCTCTGGAAACCCGCCCCAGGGTAAATATTGAAAAAAGCCTCAAGCAATTTAACTGGTCGAATTCTGTTAAAATGGACCGGATAACAGAAGATTGGAAGATTCAATTAAGCTATAATCATAATTATAACAAAAATAAATACATCTTCACATATTGGGATGCATTTGCAATTTCAGGAGAGGACACAGGGGCATATGTTGATAAAACAACTGAGGCCATCAAAAAATCCTGGTCTAATAAAACCCTTATAGTTAAAAGTATTTCAGCTCACTGGTCGGTTGGCATGAGGACAGATGTCTCAGCTTCAACGTATGAAAACCTCAACCTGAAAATCAACGTTTCGCCCTCCTTGGAGTATAACATTTTCCCTTACTCCAAATCAAATCAGAAACAATTAAGAATACTTTACGGAATAGGATATGAGTACCACAATTATATCGATTCCACAATATATAATGTAAAAAAAGAAAATCTTGGCAAACAAACCCTTGATATTGCCTTTCAGGTGCAGCAAAAATGGGGATCAGCCAACATTTCTTTGGGCGCATCAAATTATTTTCATGATTTCAGCAAGAATCGGGCTGAACTTGACGGCTTTGTCAGTCTGAGATTGTTCAAAGGACTCTCCATTAACCTCAATGGCGGGATAGCTCTTATACATGATCAGATTGAATTATCAAAAGAAGGCCT
This sequence comes from uncultured Bacteroidales bacterium, assembly GCA_964560225.1. Lineage (GTDB taxonomy): Bacteria > Bacteroidota > Bacteroidia > Bacteroidales > UBA10428 > UBA5072. The sequence goes on along the minus strand of CAZLLD010000015.1, from coordinate 26,524 downwards.
TGAAAATACCGATGTGTATCTTAGCTTAAAACAGATGGAAACCAATATAAGATTTAACGCCAGCATCGGCTTTACCTATACATTCGGTTCTATTTACAACAACATCGTCAACCCTCGTTTCGGAAACGGTGGAGGATTCGGTGGCGGTATGTTTGGCTTTTTCTTTTAACAGAATTGGATTTGCCATTTTGCATAAAAAAGGACAAACCTTACCTTTATGCGATACAGAAATGGCATAACATGATTGATTTTACTCAAACCAGCATCGAAAGACTGTCCGTTCACAACGCAGGAAACAAAACCAATGGCGAGGAACTGCAGTTATCCAAATCACCCTTGGATATTGAAGAAGCAAATACCCGCGAACTGCTTCTGAAATTCTTCCTCCCACCCTTTTCCAACCCCGAGTTTTATTCATTTACATTCAGCAATGGGGATTTCTCAATGAACCCGTTGTGCATTTTTGCATCCGCGGCTTTTGATGAACCAAATTCATTACATGAAAACTCAATCAATATTGCCCGGCATCTTTATGAAACCTCCACACACCCGCAGATCAAACCCGGAGACCTCTTTGTGGCCTATCTGACAGGCATTATAATTGATGATGAAACCGTTGACGCCCTGGGTATATTCAAATCCGAAAACAGGCAGTCATTCTTGAAGGTGAACAGCCTTCACAACAATTTTTCCATTCAGGGTGAAAACGGCATCAATATAGAAAAACTTGACAAAGGCTGCCTGGTTTTCAATACAGACCGTGACAACGGCTACAGGGTTTGCATCGTGGATAAATCAAATAAGCTTACCGAGGCCCAGTATTGGAAAGATTCTTTCCTGCAACTGAAGCCCGTCAGCGATGAATACCACAGCACCAAGGAATTTCTGAATATCGCCAAAAATTTCGTCACCAAACAGCTGACGCAGGATTTTGAGGTCGGCCGCACCGATCAGATTGACCTGCTGAATCGTTCGGTAGCTTATTTTAAGAAAAATGAAAATTTCAGTAAAACCGATTTTGAGCAGGATGTTTTCGGCCAACCCGACGTGATCAATTCGTTTCGCACCTTTGAATCATCTTACAAATCAGAAAATAACATCGAATTACCGGATAGTTTTGAAATTTCTCCCCAGGCAGTAAAAAAACAAGCCCGCATCTTTAAAAGCGTGCTGAAACTCGACCGGAACTTTCACATCTACATCCACGGCAACCGGCAACTGATCGAAAAAGGAGTGGATGAGAACGGGAAGAAGTTTTACAAGATTTATTACAATGTGGAGGCCTGAATGTTTGAAACCTGTTCGGGAATGAATCAGGCTTTATTTGCAGTATTTGTTGATCAGCTCTATTAAGGCATTTCTGTCAATCGGCTTGGTAATGTAATCATTGCATCCGGCACTGATTGCCTTGTTGATATCATTTGCCATGGCAAAGGCAGTTTGGGCCAAGATAATCACCTTTTTATTATATGTCCTGATCTCTCTCGCAACCTCATAGCCGTCTTTCTCCGGCATTTTAATATCAAGCAGGATCAGCGAAATATCGGGTATTTCCTGAAACAGCTTAACAGCATCTGCTCCATTGTCAGCATGATAAACACAGTCCACTTTACCTTTGAGCAGGTTCTTCAAATAAAGAAAACTACTCCTATCATCCTCGGCAATCAATACCTTCAGTCCTTTCAGGTGAATCTCTGCTTTTGCTTCCTTTTGTTTTTCTTTTACCGGCACCTCTGATGCCGGCTGATAGGGTATCGAGAAATAAAAGGCACTGCCCCTACCCAATTCCGATTCTACCCATATTTTTCCATTCAGCATTTCAAGATATCCTTTTACTATGGATAATCCCAAACCCGACCCTTCATATTCCCTTGTACTCTTGCCATCAGCCTGCACAAACCGGCCAAAGATGCTTTCCAGCTTATCTGCAGGAATACCAATTCCGGTGTCTTTGACATAGAATACCAATGACCCGTTTTCAATATAATTCCCCAACTCAATGCTGCCTTCTTTGGTGAACTTGAACGCATTGCCTACCAGGTTGGTGATAATACCATTGAGCAGATGTGAATCTGTGGTTATAATTGATTGTCCATCCCGCAACTTAGATACAACAGATAACTGAATCCCTTTTTCTTTAGCCTGGTGATGATAAAACTTCAGCTGATAATCCAGTATATTTTTTAAATCAACCTGGGTTTGTTTGGCAGTAACCTGGTTCGATTCAATCCTCGATATCTCGATGATGTCATTAATGGTTTTTAAAAGCCGCTGTCCGCTTTCTCTGATGATATCAATATAACTGCTTCGTATGTCCATGTCAATATCCGGGTCCTCAATCAGTTTAAGAAAACCGAGGATACCGTTCATGGGTGTCCGGATTTCATGAGACATGTTCTGAAGAAAGGCCGTTTTCAACTGGTCCGATTCTTCGGCCCTGTTCTTTGCCTGCAGCAATTCGTCAGTCCTTTCTTCAACCAGTTGCTCAAGATGATCCCTGTATTTCTGCAATTCAATATTCTGAACGGATATCTGGTTATGTGCATTTTCAATTTCAGCTTTTTGGGCGCTTACCGTCCTGAGTGTCGTTTTCATTTTTTGATTTGCCTGGCTTAACTCATTGTTGGTCTCAAATAATTTCTGGTTGGTTTGGGTGAGTTCTTCATTGGTTTCCTGAATTTTCAGCTTTTGCTCCGTCACCTCTTCTGTCCGGCTGGCAACAAGCGCTTCCAATTGCCTGTTTCGCCTGTCAAGCCTTCTTGCATTCAGTTTGGTTACGCCCCAAATGGATACTATAAGCATTATGGGGTAAAGGCAGTAAGCCCACCATGTCCGGTACCAGGGAGGCAGTATTCTAAATGAACAGGAGGCAGTACTTCCGGTTACATTGTAAATGTTCTTTGACCTGACCTCAAAGGTATAATATCCTTCATGCAGGTTCGTATATTCTTTTTTATGATCCGGGGTCCATTCCGACCAATCTTCGTCAAGTCCTTTCAGCCGGTAACTGTAAAGATTCTTTTCCGCATCCTCAAAAAACGCAGCCGCATAATGAAAAACCAGTTCGCGTTTGCCAAATTTCAATGCAGCTATCTGATGGTTGTTCTGAAAAGGATTCTCATGCTCCCCGCCGTAAAGCAAGGAGTCACGCAAAAACACACCCCTTATCAGCGTATTATAAGGCCTTTCGTATACCGGATCCTTTCCCGGAAGATACTGCAGCAATCCCAAGCCGGATCCGAAATATACAGACCCGTCAGCAACCCGGCAAATATTAAATAAGCAATCACCACTACTCAAATTCATGAATTTCGAGAAGGCTCTTTTTTTCAAATGGCTAATGCCGTTATTGAATTCCAAAACACCTTTCTCATAATTGCCATTCCGGAGAAGCTGTTCATACCAGACGCCTCCATCTTTGTCGCAATACAGCTGAATCACTTTGCCGGTTAACAGGGCAAAGTCGGGATGAGGCACAAAAACACGCTCATTTTCCAGATAATGATAAACCCCTTTTTCTGTTCCAAATACAATTTCACCGGAATTGAGCGAAAAAGGTATCGCATATCCTGAAGGCAATCCTTGTTTAGTTCCTTGTAAAACCAATGAAAGGACACTGTCTGAATTGGCATTTAATTTCAACTGAAACAGTTCCAGAAAAGTGGAAACCCAGAGGTTACCGTTTCTGTCAGATTCAACATTATAGGATGGCCTGCTGAACCCCCTGATTCTGTTTTTCAGATTCCATTTCAAGCCATTATGCTGAAGCTGGTAAATCCCATTGACAGCACCAACAAACAGCTTATCAGTGTCGATAGCCGATGCACAAAATGACAAAGCCGAAACCTGCTGACTTCCTTTTAAAGGAAAGGCTTTATCTCCTCTGATTTCATGAATTCCATCGATATTGGCGAGCAACAGACTTCCCTGCGATTCAAACAAATGGAAATTCTGACTGGTAGTTCCTGAAACTGCCTGAAAAGTGCCATCGGAACCGCTTATAAAAACTTGCTGACTGGTGCCTGCATAAAGGCGATCATTGAAATTGCGGATACACATCACCGAACCGTTAATCCCGCTTCTTTCATCATACTGATAAAACGGCAGATTATCCTGCACCAGGCTGATGCCATTATCAAGAGCTGCCCACAACTGGTCGTTTCTGTCAATATAAAGCTGGTAAACCGAATTATCCAGCAGTCCCGTTTTCTTATTATAAACCTGTCTGATATTGCCTTTGGGGTCTGCCACAACAATCCCGCTACTTACTGTGCCAATCACATAGTCACCGTTTCCTGCCTGTATCGCACAATAAGGCTGGTGTTGCAGTATGAAGTCATTCACTTTGTCAAACAGGGGAGATTTTAGCAAACCGGCTTTCTCACGATTATAAATAAGAATGCCCTGCTGATCACTTACAATGAGGAGTTCATCTTTTTTGTAGGGTAGCACGGCAATGATGTCATAGCCATCGAATGGTTCACTGATCATGAAGTTTTGCAATGAATTACCCTGCAAAACAAGCAAACCCGTTCCGGCTTCAGCAACATAAAAACGATTATTGACCAAAAACGAAAAATGAAACCTGGTTTTTGTAGCAATCACCTGGAATATGCGGCCATTGTATAGATAAATCCTGTCTGCAGTTTGATATATTACCTGACCTCCCAAAACAAACACGCGGTAACAGATGTTGATCTCACGGTGCTCCTCCGGTATTTCAGGCAACAGGGAATGAAACTGAAGATTGCCTGTTGCGTCAGGCTTCAGATACCCGATATCATTGTCCAGTCCGACATAAACAGTACCTGTGCTGTCAATGGCAAGAGGTCCGACACCGGGAATTTTTATCAGACGCCAGGAAACCCCATCATATGTTAATACCCCGTCGTTGTTACCAAAATACATGACACCCCGCTGATCCTGAACAACTGACCAGTTCTGGGGACTTGCCATATATTTGTGCGAAGGATAATTGCGGATAAAGGATAATCCTGTTGCCTGCAAATAATAGGGAACAACCTGCAACAGGAAGACAATGAGGCATATTTTGAGTATGAACTTCATATTAGCTGAATGATGTACCTTTATTCATAACAACTACCTGATTCATAAGACCGGAAATCGTACAACAAAACCGGGCAAAACCTGCGCGGGAGTTGAAAAGAAACGAAAATATCGATCACCAGCCATCATTAAAGATATAGTTGTTGCTAACAGGGTTGTCTCAACACAACTGTTAAAATGAATATTGTTTTTACGTTCGAAACCTTTGCCGGTAAAAAAAAATTGATCAAAGGCAATCCCGAGTGGATTAATGGCACAGCAGCCAGGCCGAATTGGCATGGCCGGGTTTATAAGAAACAACTGCAACCCGTGACAACAGAATAAAAATAACCTATCTTTAGAAACCATTTCACCATTCGGAACATACGTTTTCAATCAACAGAAAGAGCACATGGAACAACCATTTATTGCCGACAAGACTTTTGAAAAAGTTAGCCTGAGCGACAAGAGTTTTCGAAAGGCAGAATACGAAAACTGCCGGTTTCTCAACTGCGACTTTTCAAACGGCAATCTGTCTGATTTCAAATTCACCGACTGTGAGTTTTCAGGCTGCAACCTCAGCCTGGCCAAGCTGGTCGATACCGTGTTCCCTGATATCCGGTTCAAAGACTGCAAAATGCTGGGTCTGCATTTCGATACCTGCAGTGAATTCGGGCTTTCGTTCGGTTTTGAAAACTGCATCCTGAACCATTCCTCATTTTACAAAACTAAAATCAAAAAAACCACTTTCAGAAAAACACAACTCCATGAGGTCGATTTTACGGAATGTGATCTGACTGAATCACTGTTTGATGAATGCGACCTGACCAGAGCCACCTTTGAAAACACCCTGTTGGAAAAGGCAGATTTTCGAACTTCATTTAACTATTCCATCGACCCTGAAATGAACCGCATTAAAAAAGCCAGGTTTTCTGTATATGGACTCCCGGGACTATTAGGCAAATACAATATTGAGGTTGATCATGCCCATTAAAATGCAAAGGAAAGATTATAGCTATGACAGCATGTAATCCTACGGTACCCAATAAGCATCCAGTTTTTTTATATAACCGAAAGGCGGAAGAGGTGGAAGATTAAAAACCTCTTTTAAAGTGATTTCATAACCTAACCATTGCACCCTTACCACAATTGTCTTGGTCATGAGGTTTGAGGCTTCAAAAAAGCCCAAAACAGTTTGATTGGGAACATTTACACACGAAATATTTCCTTTGACCCGGGATAAAATCGGGTCAAAAAGTTTTCCTTCTGCATCAGACTGCGCTTCTACGCTTTTATAATACTCATAGGAATCATCATTCAGTCTGTACTGATTTAATTTAACAAACCTAAGGTATTCTATAACTGCGGCCGTCGTATTTTCAAATGGTAGTATAGCAATCTGCTTACGGGCTGGTGTTGTATTGACTTCCTGTTTAAAAATATTTCCTGTTGATGAAGTAAACTTCTCATTGGAAATTCTCAGGTTATTATCAGGATAGATTCTCCAGTAATAAACCTGACCTGCGGCCCATATAACCACTTGATTGGCATTATATCTGAAATGGGGTGCCACAGAGTCTCCTAAATAATCGTAATATAGGGCACAAACCTTTTCTGTCACCTTGATGGTTTTTCCATAATAGTCTTCAGTCAAATACTCTACCTGGTCAAATGCTGCGTAAATGCTGTCAGGTTCTGTGTCTTCAGGAATTGTCTCCGGTTCCGAGACGTAAATATTACCATCAGGTGTTATCACGGTTAACTCATACGATGTATTGACTTCACCGGCAAAAAATGTGTCAACAGGCTCATAATAACCTGCACTTGTTTCTGCAAAAGAGATTCTGTTATAGGCTTCATCTGTAAGATAAACAGTGGCATGCTCTATGCCTGGTGAATTTTCGGTTGCATCATAAGGCATAGTTGTAGAAAGTTTAACATAACTGGCACCTATCCGGTTGGCAAGTAAAGCATCCACTACCAAGATCTCCTGATCAGCTTCAATATCCGGTTCGTAAGGCATCCGGCAAGAAGAAAGGGTTACAACAATCAGTGATATGAACAGGAATGTTATTTTCATTTTGTATCTGCTTAATAACAACTGAATTTATAAAACCTCATTCAACACCTTGGTAATGTTTATTAAATCTGCCTCCGTTCGAAAGCGATGTTGTTTTAATTCCCTTAATTTAGCAATAATCATTTCTTTCTTTCCCGGAAAGAGCGTGAGAATATCCCGTTTTTTATGCCTTCTGAACCCCAGGGTTTTTCCATTTTCCAATCTAAATATGTAGAGCGTGTTAACCTTATAAACATCTCTATAGTAATCTGTTACACCAACTTCATGGTCTGCAACAACTACTTTTCGATACGCAAATAATGAAATTCTGTTCAGGTATAATACTTCTCCGAACACAACCACAGAATCACTGGCCAGATCAGGTTTAACGGGAATTTTTTGAAAATAATAACTTTCACCCGACTGGCCATGTAAACTAAAAGCTTCGATCTGATCCTTATCGAGTTTTACCTCTTGATAGTCAATAAGGGGATTCCATATTAACATATCAAGATATGCATTGTACTTCAGCACCTTGTTTTTTACTATGTTGTTATTTGACAAATAGATATCGCCATACAACCAGTCATCAATAAAGAATTGACTGCCCACACTACTCTTCGGCAGTGGCGATTTGTATAAATCACCAAATAATTTTGGCTCTGTCAACGAATCAAGCACTGCATCAAAGGAGTAGGTTCCCTGAGCCTGTACCCATATTGCCGGCCATAAAACAATTGATAAAAAAGAGCATTTTATATTACACATAATCATAATGTTGCTGAAGTTACCTTGAATTCTTTCCTGAAATCAATTTCTTCCCCATCGGAAGAAAAACCCTTAATGATTACTTCAAATGTTCCCGTACAATCTGAAGTATAAAATGCAACCGTATTATTTATACCAGAACCGAGGGGTAAAGAAGGATTCCAATAAAGCAACGGTAAATAGGCAGGGATCTGCCGGGGCATTTTACCTATTTCCGGCAATTGATAGACAGCATTCGGCATAGTCTGCTCAACGTTAAGCATGGCAATTGGTGAACGCCATTGAAGACTGTCAATTTCAGCGGAAGTGGAAACTATGTCAATAATTCCGGGAATTTTTAAGTCCCCCAGAAAGCGTGCATTAGGGATGGTTAAAATGGACTTAATTCTCTTTGAATCAAAGGGGATAATTTGTCTTACATGTTCCAATAACATACCATCGAAAAAAATAAACGGGACTGCAAACTCCCTTTGATTGATATCAAACAAGTTGCCTTCAAAATCATCTTTCTTTTCTCTGATTTGATAATACATTAAAAGCTCACGGGAGATCTCCCGGAAATCGGGTAAATACAAATATTCCGATGGTCTTATCATCACGCCTTCCCTGGAATATACTTCAGGGCGCCAACCCTTTGCAGTTGTCCCTGCCGGTTGCTCCAGGTTATAAATTTCATTATATGATCGCTGGATACGCAGATATCTTTGATCCGTTTGGAGGTAACCTACCAGATCTCCGTTAATTTGCATCGATGGAGTCCCAATTATCCCGTTATAATACTTGGAATCAATATGAATGGTGCATTTATCTTCTCCTTCCGTCAGAACAGCAATCTTTTTTTCAAAATAATAGGGATTCAGAAAAAACCGGAATGCTCCTTCATTGTTGGTACGGGTATATTGAAGATTAGCTATGCTGTCTTCACAGGATAAAAACACCATCTTTTTGGCTGCAACTGCATTGTTTCCGTTGTTGATGTGTCCCTCTAATATAAAACCGGAACGCTCTGGCAAGTAATAACAGGAACTGGAAGGGTTGGCATATTCGTGGTTTTTGGCTTCAGGAAAGTAAACCGGTGCGGCCTTTCGCACTGAAACTGAAACCCTTGCTCCTGACATTTCATCTGGTAGCCGGATTTCGAGCTGTACCGGTTCACGTTGTGAAAAGACTTCCTTATTTAGCTTAACCTGTTGAAGGAGATTGTTCACTGAACCTTTCTGATATTTTGTATCTGCAATAACTGTATCCGAAACCGATTCAGTGATTATTTCGTTTAAATCAGCATCAAACCTGTTGGCAATCAGAATGTTCTTGACAGCATAGTTTTCCGGGCCAAAATTGCGCATATGGTTTGTATAGGAAACCAACTGATAAATTCCTGTAGATAAAGTATCGGTCAGAAAAAAACTGCCGGAGGCGGTATTGTTGTTTATTTTCACACAACCTCTGAAGATCTGCTGATGATCTCTACTGCATACCGTAAGGTAAACAAAATCACTCAACTGATTTTCCTGTGGTTGAAATTTAACAGAGAAATAGACCCAATCGCCGGCAACATATACATCTTTGTCAGTGGCAAGCGAGGCCGTCTCCATCGGAGTTAAAGTTCCTGCCAGCAAACGCATCAGCCCAAAAAACGTCATCAAGCCGATAGAATATATTTTCTTATTCATAAGGATCATCTTATTGAATCCAAAAATCTGGTAATTGATTAAACAAAAACCCTTCAGGGGAATGTGGCGGAAGATTATCAATCCGGGTAACGAAAATATCAGAGCCTACCCCATAGCGGCGAAAATCATAAGTCATGGTAATGAGATTGGATGCTTCAAAAAAACCTAAAACAGGTTGAGTCGGATCATTAACACAGGAAATATTCCCCTTCAACTGGGAAATAACCGGGTCAAACAATTTTCCTTCTGCCTCAGACTGTGCTATTAAGCTCTTATAATATGCATAGGAATCATCATTCAGCCTGTATTGGTCAACAGTCACTATCCTCCGGTATTCGGGAACCATGATAATAGAATCTGAATAAATCCAGCCTAAAGGGCTGTCAATAATATATCTTACCAATATTTGGTTTGTGTATGGTGAAATACTGACTTCCTGTTTATGAATATTAATGGATGAAGAAGCAAATTTTTCATTGGTAAACCGAAGGTTATTATCGTGAACAGTTTTCCAGCAATAAAAGGTACCTGAAGCAATGGAAATGCCATATTCAATTAGCCGAGAAGATGTATATCTGAAACGGGGGACAACATCTACTCCAATATAATCGAAATACAGGGCACAAAAATTTCCTGTTTGCCTGATCGTTTTTCCGTTTTCGCCTTTTATTAAATACTCCGTCTGAGTATATCCGCCATACACATTGACGGGTTCTATGTCTTCAGGAATGGTCTCCGCTGCAGAGACATATACGCTACCATCAGGCGTTATCACTGTTAACTCATAGGCAACATGTGTCTCTCCTTCAAATTCAGTATCCACAGGTTCATAATAACCCGGGCTTGTTTCGGAAAAAGAAATTATGTTATTGGTTTCATCAGTCAGAAATACAGTCGCATTCATCACACAGGGAGATGTTCCGGACACATCATAAGGAATGGCCATGGAAAGTCTGACATAACTGGCGCCTGCATGGTTTGTAAGAAAAGCATCCACTACCAGAATCTTATTGCCGGCTTCAACATCAGGATTGTAAGGTAACCGGCAAGAACAACAGGTTATTGCCATTAATATTATGAAAAGGAATGCCTTATTCATTTTCACCGCCTTAAAAATAAAAATTATAGGTCAGCGTGGGTAATGGCCGGCCAATAATATAAAGGGCATATAAATTATATGACGACTTCTCTTTTAAGTAATAAGATGAATACAAATTCTTACGGCTGTATACATTGATAACTGATAATGTCCAACTGCCTTTCCAGAATTTTTTTATTTTAAGTGATTCATCCCGTGTAATCGAAATATCCAACCGGTGATAGTCGGGTAACCGGTATTTGTTTCGATCAGAATAATATACCAATTCACTGCCTCCTGTAAAATATCTATATTCAGGTAAAGTTATCGGCCTGCCCGTGCTGTAGGTGAAAGCCCAGGAGAATCTCCAGCGGCGCGAGATATGATAGTTACCTATCAGGTTGAAATTATGTGGCTTATCATAAACCGAAGGAAAATACGCATTTTTGTTCACCTGTTCTGTTACAAATTTACTATTTGTTCGTCTTTGCGAAGTTGAATAGGCATAGGTGAACCATCCTGTTAACCGTCCGGAACTCTTTTTTACATAAAGTTCTACTCCATAGTTGAATCCCTTGGCGTTTACTAAATCGGCATCCAGTGTGGGATTTACCAACAAGGAAGCTCCGTTCTTATATTCGATAATATTCTTTAACTGCTTGTAATATACCTCCAGAGAGGTTTCAAACATGTCATTCTTGAAATTCCGGTAATACCCAACTGCAAACTGATCACATTTCAGGGGTTTTACATAAGTATTGCTTAATTTCCATATGTCGGCCGGATTCATAACTGTTGTATTGGAAACCAGATTGACGTATTGGTTAATTCTGTTATAACTAAATTTTACCGAGCTGTTCTCGTCAATAGTGTATCTGAAAGATATTCTGGGTTCAAAACCTGAATAACCGGCAATAGTTTTATTGCTTCCGTAATGCACGGTATCTGTTATTGATTCTTCGGATTTTTCAACCAAAGGATTATATATGAAAACACTTGCCGGTCCAAGATTTCTATATCCCGAATAGCGCAAGCCGATTTCAGCACCCAGTTTATCAGTTAGTGAAATGTTGTCGCTTGCATATATGCCGTATTCAACCGCTTTTTCCGAAGGCAGTTCAACAGGTTTGATAAACGATAACGAGTCAAACGGACTTAATTTTCCCGGTTCTTCATTGTATATAGCACCGTTCACTCCGAGATCAATTGAATGTGCAGTAGACGGAATCCAGGTTACGTTGTATTTCAGCGTTTTGTATAAAAGGGAGGTTCTGATTTTGTAAGCATCATCTCTTTGAACCGTATCTATTTCACCCATGTTGTAGGCGTATTTACTAAAACCAACAACCAATGAAGAAAACAAGGTACTGTTAAAAATATGGTTCCACCTGACTGATCCAAGAAGATTGGAATAATCAAAACTCTCGGAATTCTTGCCACTGATCTTGTCTTTGCTGTAATACCCGGAGAAAGAAAGTTTATTATTCTTATTTACATTAAAGGATAACAAACCACTTAAATCTGAGAAACCTGCCGAACTATTCATCAGATCAACATCGTTCACTTTTTTTAAAACCCAGTCGGAATAAGTGGTTCGTCCACTCAGGTAAAGATTTGCTTTGTTTTTTACCAGGGGCAGTTCAACATTGATCTTGCTGTTGATAATGCCTATCCCGCCACTCACTGCAACCTTTTCTTTATTTGAACTCCCCAACCTGATGTCCAGCACCGACGAGGCACGTTCTCCATATCTGGCAGGAATTCCGGCTTTATAAAGATTAACACTTGAAATACAGTCAGAATTAAGGATTGAGGTCAATCCATATAGGTGCGACGAGTTAAAGACAGGAATATCCTCCAGGAGAACCAGGTTTTGATCGGCGCCACCGCCTCTGACGAAAAATCCTGTTCCAAGCTCTCCGCTCGATTGAATTCCGGGCAACAGCGTAATGCTTTTTAACAAGTCTACTTCACCCAGTGAAAGGGGCAATTCTTTAATCTCTTTGGAGTTAAGTTTTACCATACTCATTTGGGTAGAGGCAATATTAATATTGGCCTTCCTTGAAGTAATGGTTATTTCAGAGAGATTAAACGATTTCTCGAAAATTTCAAAATCTGCCTTTCCCGAACTTATCAGTTTGACTTTGCGTACCGATTCTTCATAGCCCATATAAGCCAACAAAATGTCATGGTCGCCTACCGGCAATTCAAAAGCATATTTACCCGATTTGTCCGTTGTGGTTCCTGTTTTTAATTTGTTAATATACAAACGGACACCTGGCAATGGATCTCCATTCTTTCCATCCACAATTGTCCCACTGAGGGTAGCTCTTTTATACTTACCGAATTCATTGATATTGCCGACAATATATTCTGAATTGCTTTCCCTGGTATTATCAGCAGACTGGGTTGATATTTCAGGAAGAACCAGGACAAAAGTTGCTGAATCCAATGCAACCATGGAACACTTGCCGGTTTCGAGCAGCCTGTAGAAAAAATCTTCAGAAGGCAAATCTATCGTGGAGATATGAAGTTTTCTATTTTCAAACCATTCAGCATTGTAATAAATCCTCACCTTATTTTTTTGTTCATAAGCACGGATAAGGGAATCAATGGGCAGATACTCTGATTGGCCTATATTTGTTGATATTTGTTGCGCAAAAGTCAAATTGAGATTGAACAGAATAACAAAAAACGTCGCAACCTTCAGTGTAATATGTAAGGAATTCATAAAATTATGAAAACTAGATGATATCACAATATTACAGGAATTTTTCTGAATTGCTTTCAATTATGATCATTTCTTTGGGTGTGATGTAACTTTTTAGTCTCTTTATGCAACTTATCATAAACGGAAAATAGAAATAAGTGGAAGATCGAATCAAAAATGAATTCATTGAACTTTACGAACCGGTTCACAGTCAGTTTTGCCGGTACTGCAGAACCATTGCAGGCAATGCCGAGGATGCCGAAGATTTGATACAGGATACCGTTCTCAATGTATTGGTGAGCTTTGACAAAATCAGGGATAAAAATGCTTTTAAGTCATTTTTGTTTGGCGTTGCGGGCAATTTAAATAAGATGAAGCATCGCAGACGAAAAGTTAACCTGGAATTTTCTGCTGAAGAAAGCAATCACATCTTACATTACGCACAGGATCAGGAATTTCTGACAGACTTCAGCATTATTTATGAAAAAATTCTTTTGTTGCCGCAAAGAATGGCAGAAACCATCATGCTGTTTCACATCTCCGACCTGTCACTTGATGAAATTCAGCAAATCCAGGGAGGAAGTCTTTCCGGTGTGAAACTGAGGCTGAAACGTGGCAGGGAGAAACTGCTGGCTCTCCTAAATACGCCCGAACAAGTAAAAATGGCACATTTGATTCTAATGTTTTAATTGAAAAGCCATGAAAAAAAAATACACACAACACGATATTGATCAATTCTTTAGCCTTTATAAGGAATTGCCAAATTCTTACAAGTTAGAACGGGTGCACCAATTAATCAATAATCCGGATGCAAAGGCCATGCATACGGTAAAATTAAACCACAAACCTTTTAAATTCATCATCATGACAAGTACAATTTTCACAGGTGCAATAGCCCTGCTTTGCTGGCTGGCACCAACAAAAGCCCCCGACATGACCAACCAGCAGGCCATTAACAACGGGCAAAACAAGAACCAGGTTTCCCTGTCAACTATTCCGGCAACGAAACCGGAAGCCGATATGAATAAAAACACTGATAAAAACCAATTACCGGCCGATACAGCCATTGATGGAAAAGGCTTTATAGTTAACCTGTCTGATGCAGAATTGGAAAGACTGGGATTCTTTCTGGATGAAACAGGACTATACTATAAAAACAATTTCAACGGCAAGAAAACCTGTTTTCACAGCCGTTGGGAATCGAACAGCGGCATGCTCACCCACGTTTTACCTTTTGAAAATCACGATAACAAAAAAGAAGGATGGTCCGATTTTGATTTCTATCCGGTGGCAACATCATCAATAAACTTTACACCAAAAGAATTTAAAACACAGGATTTTATTTTAATGAATGATACCTTGCTGCCGGTATTGATTAAAGACAGCCAGCTTAAATATAAAATGAATTTTAGTGAAAATCTGATCATTTGGTTTAAAGTGTCCGATAACCTGTTTAGCAAGCTGCCGAACCAGTACCGGCATCTGCAAGCCGTTTATGAGAAGATTTTCACCCTGAAAAGACAATACAAGAATACCGATCTGGTAAAATATAAAGCAAAGAGTATTACAGAGGGCCTGCGTTTGATAGAATTGTCAAAATCGGAATTACAAAAGCTCGGGTTTGTTTTTAAGGAAAATGAAATTAATTATGACATACCCTTGTTTGAAATCAATCTTTTTCCGGGGGGGCAAGGCATCACAATACATGAAGGAAACGACACCATGCAGGTTGCTGCAGAAACTTTGAAATTCAGTGGCAATGACAGCATGAATAAAACCGGAAATTCACAGATCAAACTTATTTATCTGTCCAACGAGTTTGGTGAACATAATGTACAATGGATAGGTCCGGATGATGCCAGGGAAAAGAATTCCTATGAGTATTTTCAGCAAAGAACACAATTTCTCGTACCTGTTTATTTGAGAAAAAGTGTTTATCCCAGGCAGCTGTATCAGGATCAGATATTTTGGTTTGAACCATCGATGGCCTTGTTTGATGCCATGCCCGAAGCAATAGGTCAACAGCTGAAGCGGGAATATATTTATATCACAACCGGAAACAAAGGAACTCAGAAAGATCTTTCCACCACATGCATCTATTTCGAAGCCTGCAAATCAACATTTGACATGGAAGAGTTCAAAATTTATCCGAATCCGGCAGCTGCATCTGCAACCATTGATTTTAATATACCGGTATCTTCAACAGGTTTTATTTCACTGGTGAGCATTTCAGGCACACAATTGAAATACCTGGTACCCACAACCACTTTCTCACAAGGCAAGAATTCCTTTGCAGTTGATGTCTCAGATGTTCCTGCGGGTATTTATCTTGTGTTCATTTCAACTGATAATGGATTCAAAAAACAACGGTTGATCATTAACCGGTAGGTGAAGAAAAAGGGCTGAAGCCCTGCCTAATTGGAATTTGCGTTATCTGAAACCCCGGCATGAATGCCGGGGTATTTTAATGATGATTCTCTCTTTCTATGGGGTTTTAACCCCAATTATAACCTGAAGCCTGGGGCTATTGATAGTTCCGGCACATAATCCCACGGAAATAAATCTGCGCCTATCTGCTCAATCCGCGGTTATCTGCGAGAAACTTCCGCGAGAAATTATTTCTGCGAGAAACATTACACTCGTCCCACGTCACTTGTCACTTGTCACTTGTCACTATCTTGGATCTTGGATCTTGGATCTTGGATCTTGGATCTTGGATCTTGGATCTTGGCTCTTGGTTCTTGGCTCTTGGTTCTTACTTCAACGCTTGCACCTTCCAGATCTTTTCGCAATACTCCGTGATCGATCGGTCACTGCTGAATTTCCCCATCCTGGCAACGTTCAGAACTGCCTTTTTATTCCATTCCATGGCATTTTCCCAGGTGGCCGAGACCTTCTCCTGGCACGATATGTACAACGGGTAATCAGCCAGCAGCCGGAAGGGATCATCCCATAACAGGTTGTCAACAACGGGTTTGAATAACTCCTTGTCACCGTGGGAAAGGCTGCCCGAAGAAATCAAATCCAATACCTGTCTGAGCTCCGTGTTATGTGAATAAATGAAGTGCGGATCATAAGCACTTCGCCTGGTTTCATCAACCTGCTCAGCAGTGAGTCCGAAGAGGAAGAAATTCTCATTACCCACTTCGCTTCTGATTTCAATATTGGCACCATCGAGGGTCCCTATGGTGAGTGCGCCGTTCATGGCAAATTTCATATTGCCGGTACCGCTGGCCTCTTTTCCGGCAGTGGATATTTGCTCCGACAGGTCGGCCGCCGGGTATATATATTGTGCATTGGTTACGTTAAAATTGGGAAAGAAAACCACTTTGAGCCGGTCATTCACATCCCGGTCGTTATTAACCAGGTCGCCCACCGAGTTAATGAGCTTGATGATTCGTTTGGCCATAAAATAACCAGGAGCCGCTTTGCCGCCAAAAATGAATGTCCGGGGCACCATCTTTAAACCCGGATTGTTTTTAATGCGCAAATACAAAGTAAGTATATGCAATACATTGAGATGCTGCCTTTTGTATTCATGAATGCGCTTTACCTGGATGTCAAACATCGATTCCGGATTCACGCTGATCCCTGTTAAATCGTGCATGATGACAGCCAGCCGTTTTTTATTATCCAGTTTAACCTTTTTAAACCGCTCAATAAAAGCAGCATCTTTGGAAAAGGGTTCGAGCTTTCGTAAATCATCAAGTCTGCCCGGCCATTGATCGCCAATCGTATCCGTAATGAGCCGGCTTAACAGCGGATTACTCAGCACCACAAACCTGCGGGGCGTAACTCCGTTGGTAATATTGTAAAACCGATCCGGGTACAGGTCAACCCAGTCCGCCAGGATATGCTTTTTAAGCAATTCCGTATGCAGGGCCGCCACCCCGTTGATGGCGTAGCTGGCAACACAGGACAGGTTTGCCATTCTCACATAGCGCTCACCGGTTTCTTCAATGATCGATAACCGCGACAGTTTTTCATTATCACCCGGATAGCGCCTGCTCACCTCCTGCAAAAAGCGAAAATTGATTTCAAAAATAATATCCAGCAACCGGGGCAACAGGTACCTGAAAAGTGCAACCGGCCATTTTTCCAGCGCTTCAGGAAGCAGCGTGTGGTTGGTATAGCTAAAAGTCCGGCAGGTTGTGTTCCAGGCTGCTTCCCAATCAAGCTTGTATTCATCAAGAAGCAGTCGCATCAGCTCTGCAACAGCTACGGCCGGGTGCGTATCATTCAGCTGTATGGCAAATCTTTGGTGAAAATCCTCAGGTTTTCCGCCATAGTTTGAATGGATTCTCATCATATCCTGCAGTGAACAGGAAGCAAAGAAGTATTGTTGCTTCAGCCTCAGTTTCTTCCCTTCCAGCATTTCATCATTCGGATACAGAACCTTGCTGATATTCTCTGATTTTATGTTATTCTCAACGGCTTTATAGTAATCGCCCCTGTTAAACGAAAAGAAGTCAAATGTTTCCACCGCTTCCGATTTCCAAAGCCTGAGAAAGTTGGAAGTAGTGGCTTTATAACCCATTTCAGGCGTGTCGCATGGAATTCCCCTGACCAGATAATCAGGGATCCAACGGTAACAGGTTTTTCCATTTTCGTCCGTATAGGATTCCGAATAACCCCCGAATTTTACATCGGTTGCAAGTTCCGGGCGTGCTATTTCCCAGGGATTTCCTTTTCGCAGCCATTTATCCGTTTTTTCGGCCTGCCAGCCGTCAATAATCTCCTGGTCAAAGATCCCGAATTCATACCGTATCCCATATCCTATGGCAGGTATACCCAGTGATGCCAATGAATCCATATAGCAGGAAGCCAGGCGGCCAAGGCCGCCGTTACCCAGCCCGGGTTCTTCCTCCTGTTCAACCACCTTATCGAAATCAAAGCCCAGTTCTGTGACAGCCTGTTTCATTTCCTCATAGATATTCAGGTCGATCAGGTTTGAGGCCAACTGGGGTCCGGTAAGGAATTCGGCGGACATGTAGCTGACGATGCGTAAATCTTTATGCTGATAGGCCTTTTCCATGGTGGTAATTTCGCGCAGTTTGATTCTGTCGCGTACCGCCAGTGAAACCGCCATGTATACATCGTTGAGCGAGGCGTTATCTTTGGTGCGGCCTTGCTGATATAGTAGTATTTCGGTGACTGCTGCCTTTAACGATTCCGAATCGAGGCCTGTGCGCACCCGGTTGTATATTGAAGAGCCATGAAGGTCTGCGTGGGGAATGGATGGTTTTTTTGCTTTCATATCTGTTACATTTCTTTACAAACATGTCTAAAAGCGAATGTAGTATATAATAATGAGTTGGACACAGTTATTCTAATACCCGGGGAAAGCCATTGCATTTCGACTATTCTGGGGGTTACGTCTCCTCACGTCATGTATTGAAAATCATTTCCGATTGAACGAATCATTTCCCCAATTTCCGGGATTTGCATTGATGTAATCCGTTATCCGAAGGTAAGATTCGTAATCCCTGATGATATGATCATGAAACGATCGTTGCCATTGAAATGTTTTTAATCCTGCCAAATGGATTTGTTTGGATACCGTGGTTTTATATGCGCCAATAATTTCGGATAACGATTTAATTTTATATTGCAGGGACAGGTCGCGACCTGTCCCTACGCGACCCGTCCCTATATTATTACGATTTATTTCAATAATACCATGAATATGATTTGGCATAACCACAAATGCATGGTTGATTAAATACGGATATTGACAAAACAACCAATTCCATTGGTTTTCCGCAATTGTGCCAAATTCATTACAAATCATTATTATACCATTTATCGCACCAAAACAGCAAATCCGGTCCTTTACACAGGATGTAATGTAAAACAGATTATCCTTTGAATAATCATAATTCGCTAACCGATTTGGTTTTCTTTCAAATAACATATTGCATGTTTTTGATTTGCATCAATCACACATGTCTTGCCTATTTCGCGGTTTTAAGCCATTGCACTTATGAAGTCGCAGACACAACTGCATCAACCTGCATTCTTTTAAAGAAGGCAGATTGATCCATTGCAATATGAATTATGCTTCCTGTAAAATTTTCACAGATTGCATCTAAGCCGAACGGCGGGATCTTTTCTTCCGGCCTTTTAATGCCTTGGCAAGTTCGTCTTTCGAATAATAATTATCCCTGCCCTTCTTATCAACTGCCTGAAGTTTTCTGGTTCTGATTGCGTAATAAACCGAAGGCAAGGGCTTATTAAACAATTGCTGTGCTTCCTGCGGGGTGATCAATTCACCGGGGGTAGTATTAACATCCGTGCTGACCGGAGCCTTTTTAACATTGACTTTTTTAACTGCAGCCTTTTTAACTGCAGCCTTTTTAACTGCAGCCTTTTTTCCGGCAGTCTTTTTTGCAGTTCTTTTTTTTGCAGTTCCCTTTTTACCTGTTTTCTTTTTGCTCTTGTTCTTTTCCTGCTTCCAGGCTTCAAGGGCAGTGCGTGAAAAAGTCAGTTTCCTGCCTTTCTTTTCAAAAGGAATACTATTTTTCTTGACGTAGGTATACACCGATGCCACAGAGACATTGAGCATTTTCGCAGCCTCATTGATATCCATTGACTCTGCTGTGCTCTTTGTTTCCAATTTTTTAGCCTTTGCCTTTGAAGGAGATTTACCACTCAATAACTGTTCAACTTTGTCTAATCGTTCCAGAATTTCGGCAATGGCGGCGGGCAATGCGTCAAAAGTAAGTTTTCTCATGCTTTAATTTTTTTATAATTCACAAAGGTAAAAATATATCATATAATACATTGCCTTTTAATAGATAATATCTATCATCCAACGGGGAATCTTCATTCCGGTTTTCAATTGTGGATTTCCCTGATGCCACCATGAATGGATGTGGATTGGCTTGACGATTGTAGAGACGCGATTCATCGCGTCTCATAATTCATCGCGTCTCATAATTCATCGCGTCTCATAATTCATCGCGTCTCTTGATTCATCGCGTCTCATGATTCATCGCGTCTCTGATTCATCGTGTCTCTGATTCATCGTGTCCCTATCCATAATATCCTGTCTCTTGTTATTCTATTTTAAGAATATTACCTGCAATTCTTTTCGATTTATTGTTCTCAATAACAATCACATATTTACCTGATTTAAATCGTTGCATATTAATAATTTCATAACGCATTTTACCCATGAATTGTGAATATATTTCTTTTCCGTTGAGGTCAAATATCCGTAACATTAATTGATCTTCATTGTCGAATGATAACTCAGGAACTAAAACAAATAGTTTTTCAGAAACAGGGACAGGGTATAAAATAACTTTGTTGCTACGTGTATTCGTGTTTATTAGAAGGGTATCAGTTACCTGCTCTTCAAAACAAGAGTTTGATGCTTTCAGGGTAACATAATATAACCCATCAGTCATGTAAGTGTGCACCGGATTTTTCAATTCTGAAAAAGTACCATCACCGAAATCCCACGAGTATTTGTCAGCCTGTAACGATTGATTTTTAAATAGAACTTGATTAAAGGAAATTAAAGTATCACTGAAATGTGTTTCTACAGGGAATTTCAGATTCAGGGTAAATGGAACCTTTCGGCTTTCAATCATTGAATCAGCATTTGAAATAAAATACGTCCATGAACTGTCAGGACTTTCAAAAGTGTAATTTTTACCTTGGTAAAAAGGTTCTTCATCATTCAGGCTATAATACCAGTTGTAATTGCTGCCATTTTTTGGATTTATTAATACAGAAGCCCCATAGCATATAGTCGTATCTCTAACCACCGGAGGTATTCCGGAGCAATTTTCAGTGATGAGTATTTCTTTATTGACCTCGGAAATTTTTCCGATTTTAGTAACACAGTGCGAGGGCCATTCAACAATAATTGAATCTATCAGGGCATCCCTTAATCCAAACAACGACGATAGGGCATTCTCAGCAGTAATCTGTTGTTTTTGCCAGAACGGATTTTCACCGGATGTCCTTAATTTAATAATTGCACCGATACCATCATAATTTGAGGCATTGCCCTGTAGTCTTATTTTAATCCAGTTATTTCCATTTGTGTTGTTCATGAACGCAGTTCCAGGATACCATCCGGTATTTGCAAAATCGGGGAAACCGTCACTGTTGATGTCAGCCCATTGCTCAGAGGGTTTAAAATCAAATGGCCCAGTTAGAACGTGGTCCCAGGTTTGGTTGAAATATTTTCCATCATTTCTGAAAACTTCTTTATAGCCTTCTGCTATCCGGTCAACAATAATATCCTGGTCTCCATCATTATCAAAATCAATAAAATTTCCTCTTAATCCATGTTTCGTGTAATGGTGTGAATCGAAACGAACATTCTGGAATTTGCCATCACTATTTTCGCAAACAGTCTCATAATATTTCTCAAAGATCATTACATCATCATCCAGGTCGTTGTCTATATCGTCCCAAATCAAATATTGTACAGGCTTATTTTTGATCACTTCCCAGGAATCAGTAACCTCTTTAAATGAACCACCAAAATTGGCATATACCCGGGCACGAAACTGTGAATCCAAGGGGGCATCCAGGTCTTTATAAACTAATAGCAGGTCGGGGAATTTATCATTGTTTAAATGAATCCATTGGTGTTTGGACACATAATAATCATCGCGATAAGGACCATACTGAATAATATTATCCGGGAATCTGGTTGTTACAAAGCCTCCCTTGCCGTTGTTCATGTGGAGATAGCTGCATTTCTTGTTTGCAGTAAAAAGGTCCAAAAACCCGTCATTGTTTATATCTATCCAGCTCGACCCGAAATTTTCATCAGCAAACGCTGAAAGCCCTGCCAAAGTATCTATAACAAAAAATCCCTGGTTGTTTTTAAGCAAATCGAAATTAAAACGATAACCACTTGAAGAGGCAAGAAACAAGTCAAGGTCTCCGTCATTATCATAATCACCAAAAGTAGTTCTGTCGTAAACAACCTGACCATATAAAGGAAACAAATCCTGATGCAGGTTAAAGGAACCGTTCTCCTGGCTGTAAAATATTTCTAAATTGGATAAAAGATCTGTCTGTCCATCCTTGTTAATGTCCGTCCAATTACCGGCATGAGCTGAAAAAAAACCAGAATCAGCCGTAAAGGATTGGGTGTTATTTCTTGAACCGGTACTGTCAACTACAAAGTAAAAACTGCCTGAAGGAACTTTTGCGAGGACATCAAATCTTCCGTCATTCCGGGCCAATATCTTCTCACAGTATTCATTTCTACTGGTACCATATGTATTGATCCAAAGCAATTGGCCGTTTTGTGAATATTTAATAAATAAATAATCGTAGTTTAATTGATATTCATATTCTGCAGTTGGCGAATTGTAGGCTGTACCTGAAATTAAAAAACCGCCGTCATTCGTTTTAACAATGTCTCTTGGAACAATTGGTAATTCACCAGAATAGAATTGCTGCCAGATAATTTCACCATTTTTATCGATCATGGTCAGGCATAGATTGTCTTCATAGGGTAATAACCCGGCAAAATCCGATTTTGCAGTACAAAGAAGAATCCGGTCTGTATCGGCCAAAATAGCTTTTATCACTGCTGTGTTTTGGCCTATAGCGTTCCCCAGATTGATTGTTTTGAAAAGACTAAGATCTTCATTAAGCACGTATAAGGAAGCACCTGAATGTCCGTAAATGTAAATATGATCATCATAACAGAAGGATGATATTGGCGTGACATCTGACACTGTCTGAAATTCATTTTCATTTATTTTATGACCAGTTGAATCAATTTCCGCCACATAGAGTTTTTGTGGTTTCCAGGTGATGTAAATAATGTTATGATTTTCTTTTTCGGTTAGTATGGTAAACTGGTTGAATTCGTTTTCATTGAAAAGGGTTGTCTTCCAGATAACATTCAATTTTTCGTCGAGATACTCAACGTATTTGGCAGTGTTATGATAACCGGCAAAGACATAACCTTTACCGTAAGACAGGATGTCATAATACAGAGGATCATAGCTTGCCTCATTCTTAATATGGATGGTATCGGAAAGCACCAAACCATCCTGTCCGATCACTATAAAATTGGTGTAATTAAAATTATAAGTACCCGTAACAAGGGTATTATCTTTATGTCTTAGCATGTGATCCGAAGGTCTGTCTCTAAATAGAATATCACCGCCGATTAGTTGACCACACATCTGTTGAGAGAACAAACCAAGGATGCAAAAGAATAAGAATCGAATGTGAGAAATAGTCATTGCAAGTGAAAAAGAAAGTTTAAATATACACTTTTAATAGAAATAGTCAATCAAGTCATATTACGCTGCATTGTATCATACACCCCCACTGCCAAGCCCCCCTGCTAGGCTTAGTTTAGCTGCGCTGAGCTCCTTTTGGTCGGTTGCAACTAAGCCTTTATGATACCCCCGCCAGACTTAGTTTGCACTAAACCTGTTTGCTTCCGAAGAGATAAATCTCTGGGGATTACATGTTCATAGAAAAGAACCTACATTAACGAAATACGATTTCAGCCACAATCACCGCTTCGGGTAGAACGATACCTGTTCTTGTCCGGTGCCTACAACGAGCCTGTTGCTATAGACTCTGAATTTAAATTTGCTGTCATCATCAGGCTTGCTGCCGGAAACATCTGCAAAAGAACCGTAAGCATTGATATCGCAATTGATGAAATACATGACATTGCCGTTTCGGGTTGATTTTACTGTTATTCCAATGGCCCCGCCCGGGGGAATGACTCCGAATTTTATTTCCAGTCCCATATCGGCATTATAGTAGGTTTTATCCAGCATAAATCGGATCACATCCGTTTCATCCGAAAAGGTTCTTTGGGCACTGGCTTCTATAAAAGAAAACAACAATGCAGCTAACAAAAATGCATATTTCAACTCACCTGACTTTTTTAGCAATCACATCAAACACATTTCATTTTTACGAAATTCAAACACCAGGGTTCACGTCTTTCGTGTAAAATCTGTTAAATAACAGCCGTCATTGCGAACCCGATTCCTGCGGGGCGTGACAAACATGCTCATGAACGGGACGTGGGTTGCCCAGTGTTAACGAATAATCTGCATTCACATAGGAATCAGGTTCATTGATTCAGTTAAGCTGATCTGGCCTTGGGAAAATGCACAAAAAATACTATATTGCAATCAGATACGTTACTGAAATTTTAACACTAAACCAAAACTAATTATGAAACAGAAGTTTACTTTAGTTAGCTTAATGTTGTTGATTGCAATATTTGCTTTTGGACAAAATGCTTATGATAAGCAACAGGTTGAAATCAAGCACGGGCAGCTGTCCACAAAAACCAGGCAACATAACCAGAACCCCTTGCTTAAATCTGCCCCGGCTTTTAAACTCAGACTTGACAGTATGGTTACGCAAAGTTGGGACGAAAGCACCAGCCAATGGGTTGCTTCTGAAAAAGAAGAATACTATTACGATGCCAACAACCTCCATACTCAGATGATTTGGTACTCCCGGAACATATTCACCAATAAGTTTGATAAATATTATAAAAATGAATACACCTTCGATGCCAACGGCAACTGTACACAGAAAAATCATTACGGCTGGTATGAAGAAACCAATCAATGGGAAGAAGCTTCTATGAAATATGATTACACATACGATGGCAATGGCTGCAAAATTAGCGAAACTTGTTACTTATCGGACATAAACAGCCAATGGGTTGGTTCGCATTTATATGTGTACTTTTACGAAGCGGGCAATAATACAAAGAGGATTACTTATTGGTGGAATGACAGCTTAAGTCAATGGAAAAATTTAGAGAAACATGAATACGCCTACAATGCTAACGGCAACGAAACACAGTTTATTCGTTACTCATGGAATACAAGCATCCTCCAATGGGTTAACTATGTTAAAGGGGGAAAGCTCCTACGATGCTAACGGCAACATAACACTCTATTTGGGTTACATGTGGGACGAAAGCACCAGCCAATGGGAAGGTTTTATCAAAGATGAATACACTTATGATGACAACGGCAATCTTGAACAGTATATATCTTACAGTAGTGGCACAGATACCGATCCATGGCGTGAAATGTTTAAATTCGTTACCACCAACGATAATAATTATTCGGCTGATGATTTGATTTTGCCAAATGACGCATATTTTAAATATAAAAGATTAAGTACAATTCGTACTCATTGGCACCGCGATATAAACGATTGGTTTAATGTACTTAAAATGACTTATCATTATTCTGAACAAATTTTAACCGGTATAAGTGATGTAGAAACTGAGAAAATTGGTTTATTCCCAAACCCTGTATCAGATGATATTAGCTTTTGTTTTACCGGTAATGCCAAAACAGCTGTTTTGGAACTTTATGATACTCAAGGTCGCATGGTGCTTACAAAACAAATAAGCAACAAGGAGCAATTGAACCTTGATTTTTTAAATAGTGGCACCTATTTATACAATATTTACATCGACGCAAATAAACATAGTGGAAAGTTGATAAAGCAATAAATGACCATGCCCGGTTGATTTTGTAGAGACGCGATTTATCGCGTCTCATGATTCATCGTGTCTCTACGAAAAACCCCATTTAAATTCACATCATTTCATACAAATCATCCGATTCCCATTTTTCAATGTTGTTGTTGATGTAATCCGATATGGCGGTGTATTCGTTGTGATCGCGGATCACACGATCATGAAAACGAGGTTGCCAGGTGAAATCAATATGATGCATGGTGGCATATTTTTTCACCCCGGTTTTATACCCACGTATTATGGATGCCAGGTTTTGGGATTGAGGGCCGAATTTTTTATTGGAATTTTGTTCGGCTGGCTGTTTATGACACGCATGTAGAGACGCAAAATTTTGCGTCTCTACATGATGCCAAAATCATTATGGGACATGAGACGCGATTCATCGCGTCTCTACGGGTTATCGAATATAAATTAATGATCCCTGAATTTCCACTTGGAATTATCACTGTTCATATCAAACTTCTCAAGAGATGGTGTACTGTCTCCGATAGATACCAGCGCCAGCTTCTCCTTTGAATTCGGAACTGCCTTGGGCATTATCCTGTATGTCCCGTCTATTAACTGCTCTATTCTCCATAATTGCTCGGGAGCTCCTGTAAATGCCGGAATTGTTATAACTTCAGCTTCAGCTGTTGCCGCTAATGCCCTTTCTGTTCCTGCTATA
>CAZLLD010000014.1:5874-57187 GCA_964560225.1 uncultured Bacteroidales bacterium | reverse complement strand
AAAAGATAGCTCTCTTTTATAACCAAATTAGACTGTACAACGCCGGATGCTTACAATTTAACTTACCAAATAAATTTAACAGTTATGAATACTCTAAAATTGACTGAACTTGAAAAACAACAGAAAGTTGAGAAATTAAATAAAAACGAACTAAATCACATTATAGGCTCTGGTAGTACGTGTTGTTGTGATGTTGGTGATACGAAAGCTTTTCGGAAAGGTAAAAGAGCTCAAAATCCAGAATTGATTTAATATAAAAATAAAACTGGGTTCCTAACCCAGTTTTATTTTATGTAGAATTATTAGAATATGAAGAATATTGTACTTTTTAAAACTGATAATGCAAATTTCTATTTATATAACCTTAAACAAAAACAGTTTTACATTATAAATGGTATTGTATATTCGTTACTGCGAGAAAACGAGAAAGGTAAGGATATTTTTTCATTGGAGTATGAAGCTTTTAAAAATACATCAGGTATAATTTTTGATGAAAATGAATTTGCTAAAGCAAAGATTAAAGCAAAGTACTATATTGAGAATATTATTGTTTCTAACGATGAAATAAATTTAACTCATTTCTGCACCGCAGATGATTTGAAATATCAATTAGCCAATAACCCGAATATTTGTTTTGAAATAACGGAAAACTGCAACTTAAAATGTACTTATTGCGCTTATAGTGATTTCTATAAAGGCTTTGATAGACGCACAAGACAAAATATGAAATTTATCAATGCAAAAGCAGTAATTGACTTTGTCTATGGCTTTTGCAAAACTAATTGTCATATTTCATATAAAAAGAACATAAATATTAGTTTTTATGGGGGAGAACCACTCTTATTGATTGGTGTTATTCAACAAATTTTAGACTATACAAAATCATTGTGCAATGATAATATAAACTTTACGTATTCAATGACTACCAATGGAATGCTTCTTGATAGATATATGGATATTCTTTATGAGAACAAATTCGAATTGTTAATTAGTTTAGATGGAGATAAAGAACACAATGCATATAGAGTAACTCAAGGTGGAATTGAGTCGCATTCGAAGGTTTTTGAAAATGTAATTTCTATAAAAAATACCTATCCTGAATATTATAAGGAATTTGTCGAATTTAATTGCGTAATACATAATCTTTCAGATTTAAATAGTATTTCAGATTTCTACAAAAAGCACCTGGATAAACAACCTCAATTTTCAAGGTTAGCTTTTAATAATCTCAATAGTACGAAAAGAAAAGAATTTTATGATATCTTTCAAAAAGATAATAATAAATCTATAAGCAGTGAAGTTCAAATTAATGAATCTGACGCAACCATTTTTATTAATAAACTAACAAAGTTTATGACCAAGGATTACAGTACTTTATATAATTCACAGACCATAGTAGGCAAATATACAGGTACATGTGTCCCATTTTTCAAAAAAATATTTGTCACTGCAAAAGGTCGAATTCTACCTTGTGAGAATGTTAATCATAACTATTCGTTTGGCACTGTGCGTAACGGAAAGGTTAGTCTCTCTTTAGAAAAGACTTCTGAATATTACAATAAATTTATTGCTGATACTACTGAAAAATGTAAAGGTTGTTATCGAATATATGATTGTGATGAATGCGCCTTTAATATTGATGAAAATAAAAATAGCTGTTTTTCAAATAAATTAAAATTTGAAAGGCATCTAAGCATGTATATGACATATTTGGAAGAAAATCCTGAAAATTTACAAAAGATACTTAATGATGGAACTGTCTTGCAGTAAATTCTATTTGATAATTGAACCATTTATTTATTTTCATATTGTAGCAAGGAAAATTTTGTTTTATAACACTCTTGATGGAACTTTAACAGAGTTACTTGTTAAACCAGAAATAGAATCATTGTTTGATAATGATGATCATAGATATGTATATGAAATAAATAGTGAAACTATTTTAAATGATCAATATTTTGTTGAATTTGTTAACAAAATAGAATCCAATCATATAGGTTATATTTTAAATTCGCCTCAAACTCCTGTTCAAATTCCTCCATTTTTCAATGTAATAACTGAAAGATTAAAACCCTATGATAAAGAAAAGTTGAACGATTTAAGCTTATTGCACTTAACAGAAATTTCCATATACTTAAATTCAAATTTAGTAGGGATTGATTCGACACATGGCACTCATAAACAAGTATTATCTTGTTATAATTCTGTTGAAAGTATTCATGAACTTGATTATGAAGAAATAATTAATTTCATATATCCAGCATTAAAGGAGTCTGCACTTCAGAAAGTTAATTTATTAGGAGGAGATATTACCGAATACTCCAAAATCAATCATTTACTAGACCTCATTTTGAGTTATGAAAAAAGGGTAAACGTATTTATTGAATTAACGAGTAATCTTGAGAAGCTAGAAGAAATAATTTCCAGTATAAAAAATGTAGAAAAACTTAATACTATTTGTACCATTAGAAAAGAAAATCTCTCATTAAGCATAATAAATAAACTTAAGAAAATATGCGGAAAAATTGACCTGAGATTTCAATGCATGGTTGATAGTTTAGAAAATTATAAGATGTTTGAAAATACATTAAATAAAATTGATCCACAATTAATCACATATAAACCATTTTATACTGGTAAAAATCTGAATTTCTTTGAGGAAAATGTATTTATTAATAAGGATGATATTTTTTCTTCAATACACAAACAAACAGATATTTATATAAAGCAAAAATTAAATAAAATAGAATTTGGAAGGCTAATTATTCTCAATGATGGCAAAGTGCATACAAACCTTAATTGTAGGCCTATTGGTCAGATAGGTATTGATACAATTCAAGAAATAGTCTATGAATTAATTAATAACAAAAGCAGTACCTGGTTTAGTACTAGAAAAAATGACAAAGTATGTTCAAACTGCATCTATCATGCATTTTGTCCCTCAATTTCGAATTATGAATTGGTTTTAAAAAAGACTAACCTGTGCTTCATAAATTTTGCTTAAAACGTGATCTAATTGCCTTTATCATCGGCGCACTTTTTTGTCAATTAGGCTTCAGTCAAAGCATCCACAAATTTGAGATAGCTGGCAGGTTAATTGATTCACTCAACAATACTGTTCCCTATGCCACTATATGCCTATATAACGAGGATGCCAGTTCACAAGAAATATTAGTTGGTGCCCTATCGGACAGTGCCGGTCAGTTTAAACTTAATTATTCCAGAGAAGGGCTATATCGTATACAGATTCGCAGCATGTCATATAGTTCAAAAAGCATTAACATACAGCTAATACAAGATGATAAAAAAATTGATTTAGGTGATGTTCAATTAAGCATACTTTCAAATATGCTTAATGAGGTTAGTATAACTGCTCAAAAGAAAGTCGAAAATCATGTTGACAGGATTGTGTTTAACCCTGATTCTTTAACCCTGAAGAAATCAGTATCAGGTTATGATTTGCTTAAAAATATTCCATATATAAGTGTATCCCCGCTGGATAAATCTATTTCGGTAATGGGGAAAAAGAATGTGCTTATATTGATAAATGGTACAACCAGTGATCGGGAACCTACCACAATCGATGCCACTGAAATCAAATATGTTGAAATTATTACCAATCCATCAACCAGATATAGTTCAGAAACTGAAAGTGTACTTAATATTGTACTAAAAGATGAAAAGAAGGAGGGTGTAAAAGTTGTTACTTTTTTTGAAACTACCTTGAAAAATGCACTGACATTTGGTGGATTATCTGTGGAATATGAGACTGGTAAATGGAGAGGATTTGTTAAATATAATCTGTCAATACAAAATAACTTTTCCAATGATAGCTCAATAAGATATGAATATTATGGCGTCAATAATTTAAAACACGTATATTCCCCAATAGAAAATGGGGAATTTAGCGTTCTGTCAAATGCTATAGCATATGGATTAGACTGTAATATTAATGAACATAACTTTTTGAACCTTACATGTAATTATTCTAAACAGGATTATGACCTTAATTCGCATGAAAAATTGGAAACATTTATGTCCGATAGCATTGTTTCATATTCTGATTATGCTGATTTAAGTAATTCATTAATACAAAACCAAAACTATTCCATCTTCTATAAAAGAAAATTCAATAATCCAAAGCATGAAATATGGGTGCATTCAAACCTTTACTTTTTAAACAGGAACTATCATAGTATTTATGAAGAAAGATTAACTGATAATCCTAGTGAAAATTTATATCAATGGCAGGAAAAGACAACAAACAATCAAGTATCGAATGATTCACGGTTGGAATACTTTTATACAAATAACAAAATAAAAATAGAGTCCGGATATCATTTTTATACCAGGTACGTTAACAATAATTATCACTCTCAGGATATTCACAAGTCCTTTACATATAACGATAGTCGAAATGCCTTATATACAAATCTGATTTTTGCCAATAATAAATACGGGCTGCAAGCTGGTTTTCGACTTGAAGCATTTACCTGGCAAGCTAATGATGAGAAAAATGATATTTCTTTATATCCTTTGGTTTCTTTTAGTGTTTTGCGCAACTTGAAAAGAAATCAAACTATTAGACTAACATACAACCGCAGGTTATCTTATCCAACTTATAGACAGTTGGTCCCTTTTGAATATTTTACACCAGACTCCCTGTCATCTAAATCAGGAAACAGCAATTTGGTCCCTGTGAAAACTGATAAGTTTGAATTGTCCTATTCTTTAGAAAAAGATTTTTACAATATCTCTTTTAATTTATTGCACAAAAGCATCATGGATTACCTGGGTGCGGAATATGAACTTAAAGATGGAATACTCTCAAGTCAGACAGTTAATTTTTCCTCTATTAGGTGCACTGGAAATGAGTTCTCCCTGTCTATTTATCCATCTGTTTTTGAGTTAACTATTGAAGGCAATATAATGTATTGGGATTTTTCAGGCACCGGACATGACGGCTTCTCTTATGATATACTGTCAGGAATATCAGCAGAATTGCCTTTAAATATTACTGCAGGTATTGAATTTGAATTGTTTACAAGGCACAGAAATCCAAATGGGTATTTTGATTTCTATAAAGCTTTTGATTACCTGTATTTAACAAAACGCATCTTTAATAGCAATGCTGAGATTAGCTTGTATTGGATTTATCCATTTAATTCAGATAAGTCAGAAAACAAGTATTGGAATGATTATTTTTCTGAAGTTCAATATTCAAATGGGAAAGATAAATTCATAGGATTAGGCTTCAATTACTTTTTTAATCTTGGGAAAAAAGTGAACACGAAAAGTTCTAAAGTATATATTGAACATGATGAAGAAGATTATAAATAAAAAAATTACCAATAGTTTATTCAATGAAAAAAACATTCATCCTTTTAACGACTTTTTCTTTGGTTATATTACTTACTTCTTTCTTAACACAAGAATCCTTAGATAATCAGGATAAAACACAAAAAATAGGAAATAAAGTTGGGAATAAAGC
This sequence comes from uncultured Bacteroidales bacterium, assembly GCA_964560225.1. Lineage (GTDB taxonomy): Bacteria > Bacteroidota > Bacteroidia > Bacteroidales > UBA10428 > UBA5072. The sequence continues at coordinate 51,696 of CAZLLD010000014.1, read as the reverse complement.
TCCGGAAATTGAGCTGTATACCTCCGATAACAAACTTGTAACACTGTCGTCTTTAAGAGGTAAAATGGTGCTCGTTGAATTTTGGGCCTCTTGGTGCAGTGGTTGTAGAGTAGTAAACAAACAATTGCGACCTGTTTATAATAAATATCATAATCAAAAATTCAGTAATGCCACTGGATTTTATATACTTTCCATATCTCTCGATACCGATAGGAAGCGTTGGATTAATGCAATTGAGGCAGACAGTATTCAATACACAATTAACGTTTGTGATTTGAATGGCTTTGATTCTAAAGTTGCAAAGGACTATAAATTAGGAGGTTTACCTACCCGATTTTTAATTGATGGCAATGGAATTATTGTAATGGATTGGCGTTTACAATTAGTGCCAACTTTAGAACAGTATCTATATAGAGAATGAACCTAATATTATCTAAATGTTTAGATTAATTAAAACCAAAATAGTATGATCTTTTATTTAGAATACAAAACTCAATAAACCGTATCCTCAGTTTATATACAGAATCACGGATTAGTTAACTATATTTCTTATTGTGAGTAATAGGCTATTCAATCGAATCAAAATTCATCATCAACTAGATTCTTCTGATTGTGGACCTGCATGTCTAAAAATGATTGCAAGTTTTTATGGTAAAGATTACTCAATAGAGACTTTACGAGAACGTAGTTACGTTACCCGTGAAGGGGTGAGTATGATGGGAATCAGTGACGCTGCTGAAAGTATTGGCTTTCGTACATTAGGTATTCGTATTGATTCGAGCAAATTCACAGATGAATTTCCTTTACCGTGCATAATTCATTGGAATCTAAACCATTTTGTTATTTTATATAAAATCAAAGGCAAGGGTAAAAATAGTAAGTACTATGTTGCAGATCCAGCTGGTGGAAAACTCATGTTTAGCCAAGATGAGTTTCTATCTGGCTGGCTCAGTCACAAAAAGAACGACAAAGAACTAGGTACTTGTTTACTCCTTGAACCTACCCCTGATTTTTATTCATTAAATGCGAAAATTAATGATAAATCCAGCTTTGGGTTTATGTTTTCCTATCTCAAACCTTACAGAGGATTGTTAATACAACTTATTTTGAGTCTTCTATTTGCAAGTATTGTCCAGCTTATTCTACCATTTCTTACTCAAAGTGTGGTCGATATTGGAATTAACCAAAATCATGCCAGTTTTATTTTTTTGGTCCTTATTGCTCAATTAGTTCTCATGATAAGTAAATCATCTGTTGAGTTTATCCGAGGTTGGATTCTCCTTCACCTTGGTGTGCGTGTAAATATCTCACTTATTTCTGATTTTTTAATAAAGCTAATGAAGTTACCAATATCATTTTTCGATTCTAAAATGATAGGGGATATCACTCAGCGCATCAATGATCATGAACGTATAGAGAGCTTTTTGACTTCATCAAGTCTGCAAATATTGTTCTCTTTTTTTAATCTACTTATTTTCGGTATTGTCCTATTAATTTATAGTCTTAAGATATTCCTCATTTTCCTGATAGGAAGCACTATATACACAATTTGGGTTTCAGTATTCATGAAAAAGAAGAGGCAATTGGATAATAAGCACTTCGCTCTTATGGCGGCTAATCAAAGTAACATATTCCAATTAATTACTGGGATGCAGGAAATAAAGCTTAATAATTGCGAAAAGCAAAAGCGTTGGGAGTGGGAGAATATTCAAATAAAAACTTTTAAAATTAGTATTAAAAGTCTATCCATTAATCAATTACAGCAGGCAGGAGCCCTTATAATTAATGAAACAAAAAACATTATAATAACATTTATGGCTGCTATGGCTGTAATAAACGGTAACATAACACTTGGGGCAATGCTTGCAATTCAGTATATCATTGGGCAACTAAATAGCCCACTTGACCAAATGATAAATTTTTTCCAGACGGCACAAAATGCAAAGTTAAGTTTAGAACGACTAGGTGAAATACATTTGAAAGAAGATGAACAACAACCTGATGAGTGTAGAATTTCCAGTTTTGGTGAAAGCAAAAGTATTATTATATCAGATGTATCATTTCAATATGAGGGCCCAAACTCTAAATTTGTTTTAAGAGATATCAATTTAACAATGCCCGAAGGAAAAATTACAGCAATAGTTGGTGCCAGTGGTAGTGGTAAAACAACTTTACTTAAGTTAATACTTGGCTTTTATTTACCCATAAAAGGAAGCATTAAGATTGGAGAAAATCAATTGATTAAGTTAAGCACTCATTTTTGGAGGCAGAATTGTGGTATAGTTATGCAAGACGGATATATTTTTTCTGATACAATAGCTCGCAACATTGCAATAAGCGATGAAAATATTGATATTAATAAATTATATCATGCAGTTAAAGTTGCCAATATTAAAGAATATATCGAGTCATTACCTTTAAATTACAACACCCTTATCGGTAGTGAAGGTGTTGGTTTAAGTCAAGGCCAAAAACAACGTATATTAATTGCTCGAGCAGTTTATAAAAATCCGAAATTTTTATTTTTTGATGAAGCAACAAATGCACTTGATGCAAATAATGAACTACAAATTTTAAAAAACCTTGCAGATTTTTTTAAAGGTCGTACTGTAGTTATTGTTGCCCATCGCTTAAGCACTGTTAAAAATGCAGATCAGATTATTGTATTAGAAAATGGGAATATTGTGGAAAAAGGTAAACACAATGAACTTATATTGAGTAAAAAAGTATATTATAGCTTGGTTAAAAATCAATTAGAACTTGGTGGCTAAATGAGTAAGAGTGAAATCAATATTGAACTCCATAGCAAAATTGTACAAGAAGTATTACTTCAAACCCCTCATTGGCTTTTGCGAAGTGGCATTACTTCAATGTTATTGTTTTTAATAGTTCTACTAGTGGGTTGTTGGTTTTTTAAATATCCCGATTCCATTACTGCAACGATTGCAATAACAGGTGACAATTCTACAAATGCTATCGTCGCAAAAACAAACGGTTCAATTGAAATTATACTTGTCAAGAATAACCAGAACGTTGAAAAGAATGATGCATTAGCAATAGTAAAAAATGACGCAAATTATAGAGATATTCTTTTCCTAAAATCAAAACTTGATTCGGCAAAGTTTCATTTACAGGTTTCTGATTCTTGTTTTGTAGTGCCTTCGAGTACTAAATTGTCACTAGGGAAGTTAAATTCTTATTATGGTTTTTTCGAAGAAAAATATATGGATTATTTTAACAATAAAATATTTAATTATCATGATAGCCTAATTAAAGCAATGAATAAAGAATTGGTAGAGAGAAATAATTTAATTGATAATTTGAGAGAACAGATCAAACTTCGAGAGGAATTATATAAATTAGTAAATGAGCAATATACAAGGGATTCAATGTTATTTTATAGTCAGAAAATATCGGAGAATACTTTTAAAAATGTAAAAGAGAAGCGTATAAGCCTTTTAGTTGAAATAAAGGAAATCGAAAACGAAATATTATCATCATGCATTAACATTAAAAAGCTTCAGCAATCAAAACTTGAATCTGAAAAACAAAAATCAGAGAAATTATTTAAACAAAAGTATGCTCTTAATATAGTTATTGATAGTTTAACCTACCTAATTCAAGATTGGGAAGAGAAATATATATTGAAATCCCCTAGATCCGGTATTGTTGCTTATACAAATTATTGGAGTACTAACCAAGTAGTAAATGTAGGTGATACTGTTTTTAACGTTATTTCAAATGACATAACCCATTTTATTGGACATATTCAACTTCCTTTAAAAAACTCTGGTAAGATTGAGATAGGGCAAAAGGTAATAATAAAGTTGGATGACTACCCATATATGGATTATGGCATATTGCAGGGTGAAATTAGCTCAATCGCTAAGGTCCCATTTAATAATTACTATTATGCTGAAGTATATTTTTCTTCTAAACTAGTTACCTCATTTGGTAATGTTTTGCCAGAGATAAAAGAATTTAAAGGTGACGCTAACATTATTACTCAAGACTATAGGCTTTTGTATCGCATAATTCAACCGCTAAAGATTTTAGTTGATAAAAATAGAGAATTATAATTGCCTAATTTGTAATACTTTGCCGGAATCGTCCTGACATCAGTTTGTCTGACAGATTATGGAAACCATCGAACCGCCTGTCATTTGTTCTATTGGAAAGTGATATTTTACGAAGCAAGTTTATAATCGGTTATGAGTAAATCGGGTGAAAGATTCAGGCGTTTTGTCAAATTCCGTATCATCTCTAAGGTTAGCTTACGCTTTCGGTTTAATATCTCTGAAACCCTGCTTTTACTGCCAATAATCTCAACCAAATCAACCTGTTTTAACTGCAACTCTTCCATCCGGATTTTTATTGCCTCTATTGGATCAGGAGCTTCAACGGGATAATGTTTCTTTTCATATTCATCAACCAACAATCCCAGAATATCAGCCTCATCGCTTTCAGTTGTGCCAATAAGAGCGTCAAATATTTCTTCAAGCCTCTTTAAGGCAAGTTTATAATCAGTCTCAGATTTTATTGGTTTAATATTCATTACTTCACTAGTTAAATAGTATTTGCATCAATTTTATCATAATCCTTATGAGATCCGATGAATCTTATGAAAATCCATTGTTTCTCAAAATTAAACTTCACAACCAGTCTGTACGAATTGCCTTTGATATTAAAAACAACCCTGTTGTCTTTCAGTATACTTGCGTTGCCATATGTAAGTTTTATATCGGAAGGCGATTTCCAATAGGAATTCATAGCTGTATCAAACCACGTCTTCAAATGCTGCTCTGAATCCGGATACCTCTCCCAAAATTCTCTCAAAGTACTTTTGGCAAATATTCTCTCCATTTATTACCTGATCATGATGTAAAGATAAGAAATAATTCCCGTATTGGGAACTTTATGAGGTGTTTTTTATTCAAAGCTCAAAGGTATAGGCAATCGCAGGTAGTTGCCATATACCCTTCAGAAGATACCATTTTAAAATTAAACGGACTATTTTATCAGAAATAATGAATTTCACTGCTTAATGGCCGCAACCATCATATGCGGACTGAAAGAAATGAGGTTGATATCATTTTCCGTGATTCTGATCAGCTTCAGCAGGTTTTCATTCTTTTTCTGATCCCCTCTGGAACTGAAAAAATTCTTGTCGAGCCAGATCATTCCTTCCACTGCAAACAGTTTCAGATTTACCAGTTTACATTCCTCAAATTCGGACTTGAGTTCTTCGGGTTTGTGGTAATATGCTTCAGCAAGAATGCCCGGCATGCTCTCCGGTGCATTGTGCATACCCGACGTCAGCTCCTGATGACCTTCCCGGGCCAGCCATTCTGAATATTTCCCGGTACCGCCACCCACATCAACAACACGACAACTTTTTCGGGGAAGAAATCTCCCGATAAGATCCTTGTTTCTTTCAAATTCCAGCGGGCCCAACCCTGCTGAAAGCCTTTGTTCTTCTGAGGACTGGTTGTAAAAATCGAGGATGCCCTTACTGATCGTGATATCTTTCAGCATTTGATTGCAATCGTATCGAATGCAAATATACAGCTGCTGATGAAAAAAGCCACATTAAAGCAATGTGGCTTTTAACTTGATCTGGGCGCCCTGGTAAAGCCGCGATACCGGGCACTTTTCCTTGCTGACGTGGGCCAGTTCTTCAAATTTTACCTCAGATAAGCCGGGGCATTTTACCTGGCAGTCGAGTTCAATGGTGGTGATGACCGGACCTACATTGTCGTTTCCGAGATGCACTTTAGCTGTGGTTTCAATGCTTTCGGGCACCAGTTTTTCAGCGCTGATGAGTGCCGACAGGAACATGGAATAGCAACCAGCCTGGGCTGCACCCACCAGTTCCTCGGGATTTGTACCTTCACCGTTCTCAAACCGGGAAACAAATGTGTACGGTCCGTTATAATTACTGAAAGACATAACACCCTTTCCTTCTTTCAGAGTGCCATTCCATTTTGCTTTTGCTGCACGTATTGCCATAAGTTTATTTTTTATGTTGTATAAAAAAGAAACACAATCAGGCTGAATTTGTTCAAGTGACACCCCGACGGGGTACCCCCACCCCGTCGGGGTATAGGAGTAAACTCAATTGCATTTTTATCAGCTATATCTCTGTTATTCAGATTAGTGAGGTCGGACAGGTTGAATCATGGAGATATTTTTTCATGATACACCCCGACGGGGTGGGGGTACCCCGTCGGGGTGTAGGGGGCTGGTTTATTTATTAAACTCATCCACCATTTTGTCGAAAATATCCCGGTCGTTCAATTCGGTGATATCGGGGGCAGTTTTATCATCGCCGGTTTTTTCCTGTTTCTGATTTTCTGAAGGCTGGTGCCTGTAAATGGTCCATTTGCCCTGGTGGTATTCCAGTGCGGTCATGTTTTCTACCCAGTCACCTGAATTCAGGTACATGACAGATCCTACTTTGGGAACAATGATCTCTCTCATGTCGGGATGATGAATGTGCCCGACTACAATGGCTTTATAACCTTTTTTAATGGCAAGGGTAGCTGCCGTGTTTTCAAAATCGCCGATGTACTTGACCGCCGATTTGACATTTTCCTTGATCTTTTTTGAAAACGAAACCTTTCCCATACCGAGGATGCGACTGATGAAATTCAGGAATACATTAATTATAACCAGCATTCCATATCCTGCTGAGCCCAGTTTGGCCAGCCATTTGTTGTTGTGAAGTACCAGATCAAATACGTCACCGTGGAAAAACCAGGTTTTTTGTCCGTTCAGGTCCATTTCAAATTTATTCAGGATATCCATATTGCCTACATCAATACCTGCAAATTTGCGCAGTGTTTCATCGTGATTTCCGGTGATGTAGTGTACCTGGCTTCCCTTGGCAGCAAAATTGAGGATGGTTTTTACCACCTTCATATGTGCATCGGGCCAGTAACGCTTGCGGAACTGCCAGAAGTCGATGATGTCGCCGTTGAGGATGAGTGTTTTGGGTTTGATGCCCATCAGGTATCGGTTCAATTCCCTTGCCTGAGATCCAAAAGTTCCCAGATGTACATCGGAAATAACTACCAGGTCAACCTTACGCCTTTTCTGATCTGTTGCTTTCACGGGTTTAACTATATTACAAGATTATTAAGAATTCGGGAGATTTCATATTGTTGACGGCATTTTCTAATGTTGTGGATATAATTCCCAAACTCAGTTAACTTTGCCTGGAGTTAAATATACGAACCATAGAATGATCGAGCTTTGTGCAATAGCTTCAGGGAGTAACGGAAATTGCTATTATATAGGTAACAGCCGGGAGGCCATATTGGTAGATGCCGGTATTTCAGCGAGGCAGACTATTAACCGGATGAAACAGCAAAACCTGGATCCGGCCCGGGTGAAGGCCATTTTCATATCACACGAGCATGCCGACCATGTTTGCGGTGCCCGGGTTCTGGCAAAAAAGCTGATGGTGCCGGTTTATGCCACACGCCGTACGTTTTCTGCCATGTACAACAACCACAAACCGCTGGCACCGCGTTTTTTTGAGCCGGGCACTGAAATTACCATTGGGTCATTCAGTATATATCCTTTCCTTAAGAACCACGATGCTGCGCAGCCCTGTTCGTTCACGATTACTTACAACGGCATCCACACAGGTGTGTTTACCGATATCGGGGTGGCCTGCGAAAGGGTCATCAACGAGCTGGCGCGTTGTCACGTGCTATTTTTGGAAAGTAATTACGACGAAAAAATGTTGTGGGAAGGCCGTTACCCCTGGCATCTGAAACAACGGATTGCCTCAGATCACGGCCACCTGTCCAATGACCAGGCTTTTGATCTGATCAGCAGGCATTCGGGAGATCAGCTTCAGATGGTGTTTCTGAGTCACCTTTCGGCTGAGAACAACACACCTGAAAAAGCTATGGCACGGTTTGATGAGCTGCGTGAACGATATCAGATCTATCTCACTTCAAGGTATGCGCCGGGGGAGGTGGTATCCATAACTGCTACTGCTAAGGCTGCCGGCACTGTTGCGCTGCCAACACAGTTGAGGCTGGAGCTGTAGAACCAAGAGCCAAGACGGGGACAAGGGACTAGTGGCAGGACTTTGTCATGCAGAGCTTGTCGAAGCATGACTACAAGAGAGTGTCCTGTAAGTCGCACTTCGACAGGCCTGCCTGCCGGCAGGCAGGCTCAGTGTGACTGGTGTTGTCATACTGAGCTTGTCGAAGTATGACGAATAGCAAAAACAGTGGCAGTAGCAGTAGCAGTCAAATCCCAAATCCCAATTCTCAACACACACATCCAGTATCTAGTATCAAACCCTCCCCGGGTACTTTTCCAATCCCCGTTTCAGGCACTCCATGGCATTTCTGAGGTCGTCGATGTTCAGCACATAGGCGATCCGCACCTCCTGTTTTCCCGAACCCGGTGTGGTGTAAAAGCCTGAGCCGGGAGCCAGCATCACGGTTTGTTTGTTGTAATCGAATTCCTGTAGCATCCACATGGCAAATTTTTCAGCATCGTCTACCGGAAGCCTGACCATGGTATAGAATGCCCCTTTTGGAGTGGGACAGTAGATTCCAGGAATTTCGTTCAATGCTTTGACCAGGAAATTGCGGCGTTCAAGAAATGAATTATAAATGTATTCAGAATATTCCGGAGGCGAGTCGAGTGCAGCTTCGGCGGCCAGCTGACCTATATTTGGCGGGCACAGCCTGGCCTGGCAAAACTTGAGGGCAGTCTGCAGCAGCTCGTGGTTGCGTGAGGCCATTATGCCCACCCGCAGGCCGGTGGCACTGTATCTTTTTGAAACCGAATCAATGAGGATCAGGTGCTTGTCGATTCCTTCCAGCAGCATTGACGACCTGATTTCATTGTTGTCATAACACAGTTCGCGATATACTTCATCACAAATGAAGAACAGGTTGTATTTAATGACCAGGTCGCGGATTTGTTCCAGTTCTTTCCATGAATACAGGTAACCGGTAGGATTGTTGGGGTTGCAAATGATGATAGCCTTGGTCCGCGGGGTGATCTTCTTTTCGAATTCGCTGATGGGGGGCAGTGCAAAACCATTTTCAATAGTTGAGGTTACCGGAACTACTTTTACATCGGCGGCGGTTGCAAAACTAAAGTAGTTGGCATAAAAGGGTTCGGGAACAATAATTTCATCTCCCGCATTCAGACAGGTGAGCAGGGTGAGAGTGATGGCTTCCGAACCTCCGGTGGTGATCAGAATATCCTCATAATTCAGGCTAACGCCAATTTTTTCATAAAAAGTGGCAAATTTACGGCGCAGCGATTCATTTCCCGCACTGTGCCCGTATTCAATCACATTGGCGCTGATATTGCGGATGGCCTCCATCGCATTGGGCGAAGTGAGCAGGTCGGGTTGACCAATGTTCAAACGATATACTTTGCATCCCCTGTTCTGGGCTTCCTCAGCAAGCGGAACCAGTTTGCGGATGGGCGAATTGGGCATTAACATACCTCGTTTCGAAATGTCGGGCATAGCTGATAAGTGTTTAAAGTAAAATTTTCCTGCTGGTGCAAGTTTGTTTAAATAAAGAAAGTGTGAATGAATACAAGTGTGGAATTATTTATCTGTTGCGTCTTCCGACGCTGCAGGCGGAGCTTCTACCTTGCCCCTGATAACCAGAACGATCGGTTCTTCACCGGCGTTGGTATATACCGAGATCGACTTGGCAAAGCTTCCGGATATGCGGGTATTGTAGCGTACTTTGATTACGCCCTGTTTCCCTTTGTTAATGGGTTCCTTTGGCCATTCCGGCACCGTGCAGCCGCATGATGAGCGTACGTTAGTCAGCAACAGCGGTTCTTTCCCTGTGTTCCTGAAAACAAATTCAAAGGTGCCGTCGCCTTTAAAAGGGATGGTGCCGAAATCATGATCCGTGGTTTCGAATTCAATGGCTGCGCCCGCCTTTTGTGCTGCAGCCTTTTGGGGAGTCTGCGAACAACTTACAACTGCAAAAAAGGCAGCAATACCATAAAATACGATCATTTTCCTCATGACAACATGAAATAAATTGCCTGCAAAATTAATGGATTTACACTAATGCTGTTCAATTATTTGAGAAAATATGAACAATTTCGACATCGTCAGCTGGTGTAATTCGGTTGACCCTACGGGTTAATCCCCGAAAAATTCTATTTTTGTCGCTGAAAAATCTATACAAATAATCAAAGTTATTCAGATGGAAATTCCGAGCAAGTACAATCCGGCACAGGTTGAAGACAAGTGGTATCGCTATTGGATGGATAAAGGTTTTTTCAAATCGGTTCCCGATAACCGGAAACCCTATACCATTGTGATTCCGCCACCCAACGTGACCGGTGTGCTGCATATGGGGCACATGCTGAATAATACCATTCAGGATATCCTGATTCGGCGCGCACGGATGAAGGGCCTGAACGCCTGCTGGGTGCCGGGTACCGACCATGCTTCAATAGCAACCGAAGCCCGGGTGGTGGCCAAGCTGAAAAGCGAGGGAATCGACAAGAAAAAGCTTTCCCGTGAACAGTTCCTTGAACATGCATGGGAATGGCGGCGCAAGCATGGCGATATCATCCTGGAGCAATTGAAAAAGCTGGGTGCATCGTGCGACTGGGATCGCACCAAATTCACCATGGATGATGAACTGTCGGAAAGTGTGATCCGGGTTTTTGTTGACCTGTTTAATAAAGGGTTGATATACCGGGGTGTCCGCATGGTGAACTGGGATCCTCAGGCTAAAACTGCTGTATCGGATGAGGAGGTCATTTATCGTGAAGTCAAATCGAAATTATACCATGTAAAATATCCCATTGAAGGGGAAAATGGATTTGTAACCATTGCCACTACCCGGCCCGAAACCATCCTGGGTGATACAGCTGTTTGCGTAAATCCGGAGGATCCGCGTTACCGTGAGCTGGCTGGCAAAAAGGTGATCGTTCCGCTTGTCAGCCGCGTTGTTCCTGTGATACAAGATAGTTATGTAGACATGGAATTCGGAACCGGATGTTTGAAGATCACTCCGGCACACGACATCAACGACTATGAAATAGGTATCCGTCACAACCTGGAAAGCATTGATATTTTCAATGAAGATGGTACCTTAAGCGAAAAAGCCCTGATGTTTGTGGGAGTTGACCGGTTCAAGGCCCGCGACCTGGCTGTGAAAAAGCTGGAAGAGGATGGCTTGCTGGTAAAAACTGAAGATTATGTAAACAAAATAGGATATTCCGAGCGAACTGACGCGGTTATTGAGCCGCGCCTGTCTATGCAGTGGTTTCTGCGGATGAAAGACATGGCCAAACCGGCCCTGGATCATGTGATGAACGACGATATCGTGTTGTATCCTTCGAAGTTCAAAAACTCTTACCGGAACTGGATGGAAAATGTGAGGGACTGGTGCATTTCGCGTCAGCTTTGGTGGGGTCAGCGCATTCCGGCATACTACATAGGAACCAGCAATGAATATGTGGTAGCCGAAAACAGTGCCAAGGCGCTGGAACTGGCAAGGGAAAAGAGTCGCAACAACAACCTGCAGGAAAGCGATCTGCGGCAGGATGAGGATGTGCTTGATACCTGGTTCTCGTCATGGCTGTGGCCCATTTCGGTGTTCGACGGGATCCGGAATCCCGATAACCCCGATATCAAATATTACTACCCCACCAATGATCTGATTACGGCTCCCGAGATCCTTTTTTTCTGGGTGGCCCGGATGATCATGGCAGGGTATGAATACCGCGGGGAGAAGCCTTTTAAGAACGTTTACCTCACCGGTATCGTGCGTGATACCAAGCGCCGCAAAATGTCGAAATCGCTCGGTAACTCTCCTGACCCCCTGCATCTGATTGAAAAGTACAGCGCCGACGGCGTACGCGTGGGTATGTTGCTTTGTTCGCCTGCCGGAAACGACCTGCTGTTTGATGAAGGTCTTTCCGAACAGGGACGCAATTTTGCCAACAAAATGTGGAATGCGTTCAGGCTGGTGAAATCATGGCAGGTTGATCCTGAGGCGCGACCTTCCAAAGCTGCTCAAATGGGCAGCATCTGGTTTTATGAGCGGCTCAAACAGGGTATTGCCGAAATTGAAGAGGCATTTAACCAATACCGCATTTCCGAGGCCCTGATGATTGCCTACAAGCTTTTCTGGGATGAGTTTTCCTCATGGTATCTCGAAATTATCAAGCCCGATTATCAGAAGCCTATTGATCATCGCATCTATCAAATGACCATCGAAATGTTCGAGGTCATGTTGCGGATCCTTCACCCGTTTGTGCCGTTTATTACCGAAGAAATCTGGCACCTGCTGAAAGAAAGGCCCCAGGGTTACAGCCTGATGTATGAGAAAGTACCTTCTATTAAACCTGTTGACAAGGATAAGGTGAGCCTGTTCGAACAGGTGAAAGAAGTCATCGCATTCATCCGCAATACGCGCGTTGAGAAACAAATATCGGGGAAGGAGAAATTGACCCTGTGCATTAAGCCGGTAAACTATGAGAACGACTATGATGAGGTGATCATCAGACTGGGTAACCTGGAACAGATTCAAATGATCACCGAAAAAGTTGAAGGCGCAGTCAGCTTGATTACGGCCAATGCCGAGTATTACATACCTGTAGGGGAAATGCATGATCCGGAGGAGGAATTGCAAAAACTAGAGGAAGAGCTCAATTACAACCGCGGTTTTCTGGAATCGGTGATGAAAAAGCTGGGGAATGAAAAGTTTGTGAGCAACGCCCCTGCAAAGGTAATTGAACTCGAGAACCGCAAAAGGGCCGATGCCGAAACCAAGATCAGGGCGCTGGAGGAAAGGATTGCCTCGCTGAAGAAGTAGATTGCCAAATTCTTTATACGATTGCAGGAGAGGCTTCTTTCTACCTGATTAATAAGCTTTCAGCTAGCAGGTTGTATGAAATAGAACGATCATATTCCTTCCTAAACAGAGCTTGTTATTTTTAACCCGTCTAAATTATTTTACTTGCTTGATTTTCTTGCAATTTGATCATATATTTGATTTGCATTGTTGTTGGAATGTTGTTGTTGGAATGTTGTTGTTGGAATGTTGTTGTTGGAATGTTTGAGTGAGTCTTATGAGATTATTGTTTGTTTATAAAAGTATTTAGGTCGTTTAAACAAATATACCCTTGCCATGAGAACACTGTTTACTATGTTTTTTCTTGTATTTCCGGTTTTTATCTTATTCACCAAATTAAGGTTGAATTCAACGACAATAACGCAGGTAGCCGCACATCGCGAAAGTCTACCATGACCAGTTTTATTTTACCTCAAACAGGAGTTTAGATTCATTTTCAACAGAAAAGAAAAACACGCCTGAAAGTTTCACTGAAGATATGGGAGAGATTGCATTGTATTGATCTATCCTAACCCTGTTGAAAGCGAAATCAACATTTCTGCTGAAAAAATCAGTTTATTCATCTGGTTATGGTTGTATAAATAATTCATATCCCACATACCTGTATAATATAATTGGAACTTTTCGCGTGGTATCGGCAAATTCAATAGTCATCAATGTATCTTGAAGGCAATATTCCTTTGAAAGATTAAACCCTATATATAATAGTCAGATAGTAAGGGGGCCAGACTAATACAAACAGAGCAATTAATGACCATCCGTCTTGCGGAACTTTAAATAATAACAGTGAATAAGCTCTCATTATTTAGGAATTTGGAAACCAAAAATGTCTGACTAAGCTGAACAATAACCTGAATATTTGTAGGTAGTATTAACTTAAAATCTCTGCAAAATGAAAAGTTTATTTCTATCCTTAGCTTTTTTGCTAATTGTTTCTCATTCATTTGGGAACCTTAATAAGGTGGTCCTTGAGAATCCAAAAGTATCTGAATATGTTGCAACTAATTGTGACAAATTAATCGAAAATGACTACGTTCTAAGTTTCAATGAAAATCAATTATCGCATTCAGAGTTCTTTGCTCTTGCAGAATGCACGCTTAGAGGAAAATTTAAAATAACATTTTCAGATGGATCAAGCTATGAATGGGAAGGCACACTAACAATAGTAGGTCAATCATGTGCTGCGTTATTAAAAGAACTAATGGCTAAATGATATGAAGAAGCTACTCATCCTCTCGTTTATTATTAGTTTTTCAATGCTGAACTTTGCGTCAGTTGGAAAGGATATGAGAAATTCTTTCAACAAAGTAGATGCTGCTGAACTGGCAATTAAAAACCGTTTCCAAAATTCATTAGAGGTCGAATTATTGAAGGAGTGTTCAGTTAGACTCGGTTTTACATTAGAAGATGGAACGACAATCCAAGGAGAGTTGACTTTTGTCGATGTTTCTTGGTGGAGCTGTACAAAGATGCAGTTTGCTGCTTGGTGGAAGAGAACTTTTTAATTAAAAATAAGCCTGGTAAGCAAATACTTACCGGGCTTTATGTCTAAATCTAAATCAAAATCATAAAGACATGAAATACTTACCAATGACAATCGTTTTTTTTCTTGTAGTAAATATCAATTTAGTTGCTCAGTCGAATGACAATGAAAATTATGGTATAATCACATACGAAAGGGTACTAAATTTTAGCAGCAATCTAAAAACAAGTACGTTTAACCTGTTTATTAATCCGGAGTTCTCTGTTTTTTATGAACTCAGATCAGAACCAATGGAAGAGGCTACTATAAAACCTAGTTCGGATGACGAATTCGATTTATCATTTGATGTAAAGTTTAATGGAAGCAAATATATAGTTCTTACTGATTTTGAAAATGCTATTATAAAAAGTCAGGTGTCATTATTTAGAGAAGGAAAACAAAAAACATATATAGTTGAAGAAAAAATTTCAAGAATGAAATGGGACATCCTCAATGAGTATAAAATGATAAATGATTTGAAGGTTCAAAAAGCAATCGGATGGTTCAGAGGACGAAAATATACTGCTTGGTTTGCAAGTCATATACCTGTGAAATACGGCCCATGGAAATTAAACGGGCTACCTGGCCTAATTTTAAATGTTACAGACGATAGAAATGAAGTTATGTTTGCTGTAAAAGAAATCAAAATTCCATTTGAGTCTATTTCTATTACAAAAAATGATTTCAAATTTAGTGATGATTTTGAACATATTTCTTTGACTGAATATTTGAGATTGAAAGAAGAGCAAGTAGATGAAGTAAAGAAAATGTTCAACTCTAAACTTCCGAGAGGAGCAATGATTGAAATGACAGATTTCAAATCCAATGACATTGAGTTAGAATATGAGGAAGCAGTTAAGCATTAGTTTTATTTATCTGTGTTCCTTTTGCCAGGTTAGTTCATTTGCACAAAACGTAATTCAGGGAGTTGTTTATGATTCTAATCATATTGTACTTCAATATGCAAGTGTAGTTTTAATGAATACAATAAATGGTAAGGTGATTGACTATACGTATTCTGACAAAAATGGAACCTATAAATTGGAAGCTAAAGCCATTGGCAATTTTCAAATATCATTTAAGCATATTGGGCATGTAGAAAAAGCCATGGAAATAAAGTTAACAGAAGATCAGAAAATCTTAAACATTGATGTTGTTCTAGAGAATAAATCGTTCTATATGGACGAGGTTATCGTTCAATTCGAAAGGCCAATGGTGGTCAAAAATGACACTATTGTCTTTAAAACCAAATACTATGCGCAAGGCAATGAACAGACCGTAGATAACCTGCTCAGAAAAATACCCGGTTTGCATGTTGATAGTGAAGGTGCGATAAGGGTGGGCAATCAGGAAATAGAAAAACTTATGGTGGAGGGTGATGATTTTTTTGAGCAGGGCTACAAAATTTTATCGAAAAATATGCCTGCATACGTAATCGAGGAAGTTGAAATTCTAAAAAATTATTCAAACAACCACTTATTAAGAGGCATCGAACAAAGCGAAAAAGTTGCCCTAAACTTGAAACTTGAAGAAAAATCAAAACACATATGGTTTGGCAACATAGCTTTGGGCTACGGGAAAGGCAATTTTTACGAGGCAAGAAGCAATTTGATGAACTTTAACAAGAAAAACAAATACTATTTTCAGACCAACCTGAACAACATCGGTTATGATGCCACTGATGATGTGGAACATTTAATACACCCATTTGAAATAAGCGAACCAGTAAGCATAGGAGATAATCAGCAAGTTGTTGATTTATTGAGTCTTTCAACGCCCAACCTCAACTTTAAGCGCAGTCGTACCAACTTCAACGATGCCGAGCTTGTTTCGCTCAATGCCATTTTCAACCCTATCGAAAAATTGAAAATCAAAATACTTGGTTTTTTTAATTTGGATGAGACCAATTTTTACAGGAACTCCATAGATGTCACAAATGCGAACGGCACAAGCTTTACCAATATAGAAGATTTTACATTTCGAAACAAAAACCGAATAGCTTTCGGCAAATTAGATATTACTCACAATTTCTCAAAAACCATAATGTTCGAAGCCACAACAAAATATAATAAGGGGTATATTAAAGACGGTTCAAATCTGGTTTTTAACAGCAATTCAACTATTGAGAATTTGCGACACCAAAATACGCTTTTCGACCAAAAAGTAAGTTATATCAATAAGTTCAAAGATAAAAAAGTATTACTGGTAACGGGACGGTTTATTTATGAAAAAACGCCACAATATTATCATATCAACCAATTTTTTTATGAAGATTTTTTTGTGGAAAATGCGAATGCCGATAACATAAAACAATTCAGCCAAGACCAAATGCAATTTGCAGGCATCAATTTACATTTAATGAACAGAAAGCAAAATGATGATCTGTTTGAAATTGTAATGGGCAACGAATACAGGAAAGACAGACTTTTCACCGCTTTTTCACTTTTGGAAAAAGAAACCGTTATAAACGAACCAGCGGATTATCAAAACCAAATCACATACCACGTTAATGATTTATACTTGAAATGCAAATACAACTATAAATTGGGGAATTTTGGTATTATGGGTAAATTGGACTTGCATCAACTATGCAACAATTTGAATAACAAAGGAATTTCCGCAACCCAAAGTCCCTTTTTCATTAATCCGAGCATTAGTTTTGACTGGAAGGTTAACGACAAAAACAAAATTATTTTGACTTATTCCCATAACGCAACCAACGCCAAAGTTTCTGATGTTTACAGTAGTTTTGTATTGACAGGATTTCGGTCGTTTTCAAAAGGAACGGGAAATTTTAGCCAACTTAATGCCTCTTCTTTGTTACTGAATTATCAACTTGGTAATTGGACAAACCGCTTTTTTGCTAATGCTTTTGTTATTTATAATAGAAACTACGATTTTTTTTCGACAAACACGCTAATTGAACAATATTATACACAATCAGAAAAAATTCTGATAAAAGATTGTGAGTTTTTAAGTATCAATACGAAGTTTGATTATTTTTTTAAAGTTATCTCCTCTAACCTAAAACTAGATTTAGGATACACAAAAAGCGATTTTAAGAACATTGTTAATAGCACAGACCTTCGGGAAATAACCTCATGCAATTACAACTATGGTCTTGAGTTACGCTCGGGTTTTAAAAAGACTTTTAACTACCACATAGGTACAAAATGGACAACAAGCGAAATAAATACGACTATAGAAAATTCCTATACCGACAATGTGAGCTTTTTGGACTTGACGTTTGTGTTTAGTAATACATTTAACATACACGTTCAAACTGAACGTTATTATTTTGGCAATCTTAAAACTGACAATACCTATTTGTTTCTGGATTTTGAAACCAGATACAAACTTATAAAAACCAAACTGACTATAGGGCTTACAGGGAAAAACCTGTTTAACACCAGATCGTTTCGAAGCTTTTCTATAAGCGATATTGGAAGTTCAACAACAGAATACAAATTATTACCAAGATTTATACTATTAAAAATAGAATATAGACTTTGACATTTGAACAGTATAAGAAATTGAGTAAGCAAAGGATATCGTCTTCTATTGCTGGAGTATCGTTGTAATTAGTCTATAAAATCCCTTGCATTATATCTTTATTATTTTATCCCTTGTCCCTGCTTCACGGTGCCAGCCTGAAGACCTCCCACGTTCCGCCATTCCGTGTATACTCAAACCGGTCGTGCAGCCTGTTTTCCCTGCCCTGCCAGAATTCTACCAGGTTGGGGATAAGCTTGTACCCGCCCCAGTTTTCCGGTCTTTCAAGGGCCCTGGTTTTGAAAAGCCGGATATAGTCGTTCTGCAGGTTTTCGAGGTATTCCCGGCTGGGCACACGGCGGCTCTGGGGCGAAGCCCAGGCGCCTATTTTGCTTCCTTCGGGGCGGCTTTTGAAATACTCGTCTGATTTATGCTGTGGCTCTTTCAGTATTTTTCCTTCAATTCGAACCTGTCTTTCCAACTCGGGCCAAAAGAACAGCAGGGCTCCGGCGGGATTGGATTCGATGTGCAATGCCTTATTGCTCTGGTAATTGGTGAAGAAGGTAAACCCATCCCCATCAAGGTCTTTCAGCAATACCACCCGCGAAGATATTCTTCCCTGAACGGCAGTGGAAAGTATCATGGCCGTAGGTTCAGGCACTTCTGCCTTGATGGCTTCATTGAGCCAGAATCGGAACTGTATCAACGGATCCGCATCGAGATGATCCAAATCGAGTACGGATTTTATGTATTCCCTGCGGATATCCTGTAGTGTTGTCATATGCATGGCTGTTCACCATAGAAACAACTCAGATCACCGAAGGTTCAAGCTTTTTAAACCGGGCGTTCTTGATGCTGGCATTCAGCTCAAAGCCGGCCAGCAATGCCAAGGCATTGAAATTCATCCACAGCATCACGGCAATCAGTGTGCCAACCGATCCGTAGAACCGGTTAAAGGGTGCATAATGGTTGACAAAATAGGAAAATGCGAAGGAAGTAATGATTGATAAAAGGGTTGCAAATATGGATCCCGGGGTGAATAGGTGCCACTTGGTTTTACGGGCCGGGGCCAGGAAGTAAAGGAAGGAAATGGCCAGGAAGGTAACTGCCAGCACCACCACCCATTTTCCTGCCAGTAACAGTGTGAACGTAGTATGGGCTTTGACCACGCCGGTTTCGTGCAAGTGTTTTACACCCATGTAGTTGAAGAACAGCAAAACCAGGGCCAGGGCTACCAGCATAAAGAAAATGGCAAACAAACCCACGGATATCAGATGCCGTTCGAACCACGGCCGTGATCCCACCGTATGGTAAGTGGCATTAAAAGCTTCGATGATGCCGTTCAATCCTTTCTGAATGAAAAAAAGCGTTACCAGGAAACCGAAGATCTGCAGTCCGTGATGTTCATTAAAAACCTCCTGCAGCAGGGTCTCAAGCATCAGGTACGAATTTTCGGGAATCATGTCGATCAGCACATCCATCAGGCCAACCTGAACATTCCGCAACGGCAGGTAGGGTATGAGGCCAACTGTAAATATTATTGCCGGGCCCAGGGCCAGCATGAAATGAAAGGCAATGGATGTTGCCCTGATGTTCAATGAGCCTTTGAGAAGGCCCTGGATAAAAAGACTGACCACCTCGTAAAACGACAGTCCCTTTGAACCGGGGAAGCTGATTTTCCGGCAGTGGTCGCCCAGCCTGTGTATATGAGAGTCGAAGTATTTATATGTGCGCCCGCTGCCTTCGAAACCCATCAGGTTAGTAATTTACTGCCTTTAAACTTAGGTCGAGACTTTTGATGTGATGCGTCAGCGCGCCCACAGAAATATAATCGACGCCGCATTCGGCATAATCCCTGATGTTTTCAATGGTAATTCCGCCTGATGATTCTGTTTCGTATTGTTCCCCGATTAACTCAACCGCTTTCCTGGTGTCATCAATACCGAAATTATCAAGCATGATTCGGTTAACCCCTCCTGTTTCCATTATTTTGCCGACATCCTGAAGGCTTCTGGCCTCGACTTCAATGTGCAGACGCATGCCCTTTGCTTCAAGATATTCATGCGTGCGTCTGATTGCATTTTCAATGCCTCCGGCAAAATCAATGTGGTTGTCCTTGATCAGGATCATATCATAAAGGCCGATCCGGTGATTCACGCCGCCGCCGGTTCTTACCGCTTCTTTTTCAAGAAAACGAATGCCGGGAGTGGTTTTTCTGGTGTCAAGAATTTTGGTTTTCAAACCTTCCAGCCGGTTAACATATTGGCGGGTGGTGGTGGCAATGCCGCTCATCCGTTGCATGATATTCAAAACAAGTCGCTCAGCCTTTAACAGGGTATGCACCTTACCTTCCACAAAAAAAGCAACATCCATGGGCCACACATGATCTCCGTCTTTCCTGAAAATTTCAATCCGGACATCTTCTTCAAGCTTGCGAAAAATTTTTTCAGCTACTGCAACCCCTGCGAGGATGCCTTCTTCCTTAACCAGCAATTTGGCTTTGCCGGCAGCATCAGCCGGAATACAGGCGAGTGACGTGTGATCGCCGTCACCTATATCTTCTTTAAGCGCGTTTTCAATGAATCTGTCGAAGTAGTTATTCGGCATTATCTTCTTCAAATCGGAGTTGGTGTATAAAAGGTTTGCTGTCTTTCAGCTTGATCAGCATGGTTACCCTGTAATTACCCGTTGAGGTAGAAAGGTTTCCGATGGCATACTGGGCTCCTTCTTTTCCTCCCTTATGCAGAATCATAAAATTATTGGGCACATGCTTTGCAAAGAAGCTCTTGATAATGAGCTCAGCCTGTTGACTGCTGTATATGTCTTCCTGTCCAGGAATGGCCAGTTCAATGCTCGAATTGAAGAATTTTGATAATTGGGCTACATTTCCCGATTTCAGGGCTTCAACAATGGCAGAAGGGATTTCATCATACTCCGATGCATTGATTATCACCTGCATAGGTAACATCAACAGCAGTAAGGTGAGGAATATCTTAAATCTGTTGATCGTCAGCTTGGCGTTTATCATGCTAATTTTAAAATATAAAGTATTTTTGACTACTGATAAAATCATTTGCATCACAAATTTAATTATTTAATTCAATTATCATCAATGAACAAATTCCGGGCCAACGATTGCTTTCCCGGTTAACTTTATAGCATGAAAATAAGTGTGATTAACCTGGGCGTTACGCAGGATCATTATCTGAAAGAGGGAATCAGCCTGTATGAAAAAAGGCTGAAGCACTATATCCCGTTTGAAATGAATTACCTTACGACTCCCCGTCCATCGAAGAACCAATCGTCTTTGGTGCAAAAGGATCAGGAGGGTAAAATTTTGCTGGCCGCATTGGGAAAATCTGACCATGCTGTATTGCTGGATGTGGGTGGAAAACAATATGGTTCAGAAGCATTTTCAGGGTATCTGCAACTGCTTATGAACCGTGGCATTCGTCACTTGGCTTTTTTGATCGGCGGGCCCTATGGTTTTTCCGATGAGGTTTATCATACAGTGCCCGACCGGATTTCATTATCGCCCATGACCTTCTCGCATCAACTGGTTCGGCTGGTTTTTCTGGAACAGCTTTACAGGGCTTTTACCATCATCAGGGGGGAACCCTATCATCATGCTTAATCTATCATTCAAATAATACAGCAGTCTGAATTATGAAAACGGGCAGATACCTCCTTGTGTTTCTGATGTTGTTGCTGATTGCCGTTTCCGGGAATCTGCTGCTGGATAACTGGCATTATAAAAAGGCTGATCACCGGCGTTTACAGAAAGAGATTAACAAGAAGTTCAAGCGTACCGACCGGTTGGTGGAAAAGTTGCAGGCCGGCAACTGGCAGCTCAATACCTCACCACCCGATGACGAAGGAATTGTGGTGCTGGCCTATCGTAACGACAGCCTGATATACTGGTCGGATAACTCCCTGTCATTTTCGCTTTTTGATGAAGGAAAGTTTGCGGGAGGCCATTTTCAGTTTATTTCTAACGGATGGTACGCGATCAAGCCATATCTGAATGATTCATTAAGAGCATACGGACTGATTCTGATAAAAACCGAGTATCCTTACCAAAACGAATACCTGGAAAGCCGGTTTCATCGTGATTTGAAACTGCCGGCTTCCACCGAACTGTATGCCGAAGCCAAGTCGGGTTCATTCTCCGTTCTGGATTGGGAAGGCATCTACCTGTTCTCAATCAAATTCAAGGGAGAGGAAATCAGGTATGCAGGCTTTGAGAAATACTTCATCCCGGTCATGTTTTTGCTGGCATTGATCAGTCTGCTGCTGCTCATTCATCAGCTTATCAACAGAATTCGCAAGCCGGGTACCCGGAACCTTGTTATATTGTTGCTCATACCTTTATTTGCTATAATGCGTTGGTTACAGACCAGGTATCATATCCCGGTCAACCTGTATGAACTGGACTTGTTTGGACCCGTTCCTTTTGCCAAATCATCGTGGTTGCCATCACTAGGTGATGTATTGATCAATACCATGCTGATCCTGTTTTTTATAATCGAGTTCTTTTCAGCATTCACATTCGCGATGCCTGAATTAAGAAAAAAGCAAGGTGGGAATCCTGTACCCTTGGTAATCATGATCATCATAATTACGGCTTTTTTTATTTACACCCATTTTCTGCTGTCAACACTGATCCTGCATTCAACCATCAACTTTGAGTTTTACAGGGTGGCTTCGTTGAGTGTTTATACAGTAATTGGACTGGTAATCACCGCCATGCATTTTATCGGATTGCTGCTGTTAATGAACAAAATGCTTTCCAATTGCCCGTTAGCCTGCAGCCTGATCAAGCTGTTGCTGGTCTTTGTTCTGGTCAGTTCCGGTATTTTTGTGCTTCTCCACCTGTTTGGCTATGCGTTTGACTATGGATCTTACCTGGCCTTTATGGTACTCTTTGCCATGCTGGCCTTCACAAAATACCGCAACATGCCGGCCGGTAATTTCACCACCATGGCTTTTATGGTCATGTTTTTCTCGGTTTATTCCGTTTATTTCTTTTCAAACTATACCCGGCAAAAGTTGATGAATAACATGCGGGTAATGGCAAGCAATCTGGCCACCCAGCATGATCCTGTTGCTGAATACCTGCTTTATGACATCAGCGAGAAACTAAGCAACGATGAAGTATTTCAGCGGTATCTTTTTTCAAGCGTCCCTGATGACCAGATTTTCAATTACCTGCGGAGCCGGTACTTTAATGGCTTCTGGGGCAAGTACAAGATCCGTTTCCAGGTGTGTGATCCTTATGTCAATATTCTTGTTGATGAAGACTCGGTGAGCCACTGGGTGAATTGTTCCGACTATTATGCGGGCATGCTGTCGGGTGGCAGCATGCAGTTGCCAGGAACCGAATTTTATTACCTGGACATTCAGAATGGCCAGATCAATTATCTCGGGTGGCTTAAGTACAAACAACCGGGGTACCGGAACGAATTAAGTTTTTACCTTGAGCTATCATCACGACTTGTGGCTGAAGAATTGGGATTCCCCGATCTGCTGCTCGATACGAAATTCCAGAAGAACAAATTGCTGGAAGAATACTCATTTGCCCGTTATAATAAGAACCAGCTGGTAACGCAATCGGGGACATTCCAGTACAGCCTTGACCTGAATACTTATAAAAACCGATCCGATCAGTTTGAAGGATACAACCACCTGATTTATTATGTGAATAAAGACAATGCAGTGATGGTGAGCAAGCCCACGGCCACCTTCTTTGACAAGCTGGTCTCTTTTTCCTATATCTTCCTTTTCCTATACCTGCTGGCTGTGATTTATGTCGGGGCAAAAAACTATTCCGCGTTTGGAAAGGACTTTACGCTTGATTTTAAGAACAAGATACAGCTGTCAATCATGGCCATATTGTTTCTTTCACTGATACTGGTGGGCGGGGGAACCATTTATTTCAGCATTCAGCAATACCAGCGGAAGCAACATGACATTCTCAGTGAAAAGATACAGTCGGTTTATGTTGAGCTGGATCATTTGCTGGCCTACCTCCCGAACCGGATCAACCCTGATTGGAGGAGCGAGGACTATGCCAGCCTGAACCAGTTGCTGATCAAGTTTTCGGATGTGTTTTATTCCGACATCAACCTGTTTGATCCCGATGGCAATTTGCTGGCCACCTCCCGGTCGGACCTTTTTGACAAGGGCATTTTGGGACGAAAGATGGATCCCCGGGCTTATAACAAAATGGTGACGGAGAAACAAGCCGAATTCATTCACCCTGAAAGTGTGGGCAGCATGACGTTCTTATCCGCATATGTTCCTTTTGTGAATGCCCAGAACAAGCTGCTGGCTTACCTTAATCTGCCCTATTTTACCAGACAGAATGTGTTGCGCAATGATGTCACCACACTTGTTGTGGCTATTATCAATGTTTATGTGCTGTTGATTCTGATCACCATTGCCATGACGGCTTTTATTTCGGATCAGATAACCAGGCCGTTGCGACTGATTCAGAAGAAATTCAGTGAAATCAAGTTAGGCCGGAAGAATGAGCAGATTTATTATAATGGTCATGATGAAATTGCCGGATTGGTGGATGAATACAACCGCATGGTTCAGGAACTGGTAAAGAGTCTTGAAATGCTGTCGCGTTCGGAGCGCGAAAGCGCATGGCGCGAAATGGCCAAGCAGATTGCCCATGAAATAAAAAACCCGCTCACTCCTATGAAACTGAGTGTTCAGCATTTGCAGCGAACCTGGCAGGATAACCGTGAGAATTTTGAGGAATACCTCGACAAAGTGACCCGCACCCTGATTGAACAAATAGACAATCTTTCGTTTATTGCCTCTGAATTCAGCAATTTTGCCAAAATGCCCAAGGCTTTTAACGAAAAAATCAATTTGGTGGACAAGGTGAGATTGACACTCAACCTGTTTGCCAATACTGAAAATGTAGATTTCGTCTTTGAACACGAAAGTGAAAAGATCATCGTATTTGCAGATAAGGAGCAGCTTTCAAGGGTATTTATCAATCTGATCAAGAATGCCATTCAGTCCATACCCGATAACCGGCAGGGAAAGGTAGGCATCAGCATGATTTTGAACGGTAACATGGTGAGAGTGAGTATTACCGACAATGGAAAAGGAATTCCTGAAGAACTGCAGGGCAAAATGTTTACACCCAGCTTTACTACCAAATCAAGCGGTATGGGTTTGGGTTTATCAATTGTGAAGAGCATCATCGAATCGTTTGGCGGATCCATTTCGTTCAAAACCCGCGTTAATCTGGGTACAACTTTTATTTTTGAGATTCCGGTCTATCAACCTGAGGAACAAGAAAACCATAATGATTGAAACCTTGTATTGATTTTATCAGTATGAGTATGATGTTAGTAATTTAACAAATAAGCAAGTAGCAATTTTATATATTTGAAGAACAACTAAGGTCAAACAAACCCAATTACTGCAATTTGAAACGCACCCTATTCGTCATATCAGGCCTTTTACTGATCATTTCGACGAGCATATCTCAAAACATCAGTATTTCAGGCTCTCCAAATCATTACCTGAAGGTTGACGGTGTCTTCTCAAACGGGGTTAGTGTTACAGAAACACTAACCGGGCACTTAAGCAATTTCAAGCCCGGAGATAAGGTGTTGCTCATTCAGATGACCGGCGTGACATTGATGGATGGAGCAGGTTTTGAGGTCACAGAACAACGCTTCAAAAAGAATAATAACAACACGGGTAAATATGAAGTGCTTCAGATTGATGAGGTGATTGTTGGTTCAGATACCTCTGTTATTTTTACAGATAATCTTTCAAACCAGTATGATGCTGGTGAAAAGATTCAGCTGGTCAGGTTTGTTGAAGGAGAAACGGTAACGGTTAGCGGTCAGGCTACTGCACATGCATGGGATGGCCAGGTTGGCGGTATAGTCGCTATTCTAGGTTCCGATTCGGTGAAGCTCAACAGCAACATCAATGTCAGCTACCAGGGTTTCAGGGGTGGCGCCATGCCTACCGCAAATTACAGCGGTGTGTGCAGGTACGATGCGAGTGCCTCGGAAAAAGATACTTTGTACTTTCTTCCTGCTGAAACCGGGCGTTCAGGGTATAAGGGCGAAGGCGTGGTTACCACGGCATGGCCTTATACCATGGGCACTGCTTTTAACTTTAACGGGGGAGGTGGCGGCAACGGCAGATATTCAGGCGGCGGAGGCGGTAGCAATTACACAGCGGGCGGCGACGGTGGCCCCCAGGCAGCATCCTGCGGCGAAGAGTTAAACGTTTCGGGTGGCTGGCGCGGGGAAGGATGTCTGGAACTTTATCTTGACGATGCCATTGTTATGGGCGGCGGCGGCGGCAGCGGCACGAAAATGGCAACGGCGACAGCTTCCAAGGGAGGCGATGGTGGCGGTATCGTTATGATTATTACTGGTACATTAGTCGGAAATGGCGGTATCATATTGGCGAATGGGGAGAGTGCCGATCCAACCACCGGTAGTGGAGGCGGTGGAGGAGCCGGCGGAACTGTATTGATTGATGCCGACAGTTATTCGGGCAGTTCCGTTTCTGTTCAAATTCGTGGTGGCAACGGCGGATCTACCAATGAAAGCTGCACAGGATCGGGTGGCGGCGGAAGCGGCGGTATTTTCTGGCATGCCGGTACCACAATTCCCGCAGAGGTTGGCTTAACAGCTGGAAAACACGGCAAAGCTTGTATCACTACAAGCGGTAATCCCGGGACTGATGGCGTGGTTCTGACAAACCTGATGCTCCCCTTAAACGGTTTCCTGTTTAACACACTCAGGGGGAAAGATACCATTTGTGCCGGTCAAAAACCCAAATTGATTACCGGAAGCCAACCCAAAGGAGGGAACGGAGTATATACATACGTTTGGGAACAAAGCACCGACGGTTTGGACTGGGATCCGGCAACCGGTGGTACCAACGTTTCCCTGCTTTCTTTTCAGCCTCCTGCTTTAACGCAGACTACCTGGTACAGACGCACTGTCACTTCAGATACCATTGTTGACGAGAGCCGCGAACTTGAAATATATGTATATCCGGCAATCGAAAATAACCTGATCACCGGAGAAGATACTATTTGTTACAACACCAATGCCCAACCTTTACAAGGTATTGTTCCTGTTACTATAGGAGGGAATGGCAGTTTCACCTACCGATGGGAAGAAAGTACCAACAAGCTTACCTGGAATGTTGCCGGAACCGGTTCGAATTTTGATCCCGGCAATCTGACTGATACCACCTTTTATAGACGCGTGGTAAATTCCACAGCCTGGTGCAGCGATACAAGCAATACCTGGACCACAGTGGTACTTCCCAGAATTGAAAACAACCGTTTTTCATCCGAAATTGACACCTCCATCTGCATGAACACCAGTCCGGGCACGTTGCATGCGATGCAGCCAAAGGGTGGTAACGGAACCTATTCGTATTCGTGGCAGTTAAAAGATCAGGGTGCCTGGACAAATGTGTCTGGCAGCAACAAAATGAACCTGACAGTTGGCCAGTTAACCAATACCTCCTCATTCAGAAGAATTGTTTATTCGGGGCATAATAATGCCTGTATTGATACAACAGCAATTGTGAAAACCATTGTGGTTAAATTGCCCATTGACAACAACAGCATATCCGGTGCCCCTGTTCGTTATACTTGTTATAATACCCCCATCACCCTGAACGGATCGCTGCCCGAGAATGGTTTTGAGACTTATGCCTATCAGTGGGAGCAAAGTGCCGATAACCTTACTTGGCTCGGAATTGCCCCTGCAGGTCAGAATTTGCAATCCGATGATCTCATTGACAGAACCTTTTTCAGGAGGGTGGTCTTTTCATCTCCTGCACTTCGGGAATGCGCCGACACCAGCAATGTTGTTGAAGTAAGAATCAACCCGCTGCCACAGGGCAATGTTTTGATCAGCAACGAGGAACTCTGTGAAGGCGAGAATCTCTATGTGAAATTCAATGTCACCGGCCACGGGCCCTTTGACGTTACCGTTAACGGAGGCAGCCTGGGCAATAAAACCAGAACCGGCGTCAGCGAAAGCCCCGATTCGGTATTGTTCAACCCGGCCATTTCTGCTCAAACCTTTGTCATTGCTTCCATAAAGGATGACAGCAGCTGTTTTGCCGACCCCGGATTATTTGAGGCAGTTAATCCTGCCACTATATATGAAGTGCCTGTTGCCAATGCCGGCATCGACAGCGAGGTATGCAGCGACCGGTATGTTCTTGCTGCCGTAAAGGATGTTGCCGGCTCAGCAGGTTTGTGGTCAGCCACAGGTGCAGTGTTTAGCGATGCCTCTTTAGAAAACAGCGAAGTAATTGTTGATGATTATGGTCCCCATGTGTTTACATGGACTGAAACCAACGGGCGTTGTGCTGATACGGATGAGGTTGAAGTGATTTTCTATGAGCCTCCGGCAACACCGGATGCAGGTCCTGATCAGGTACTTGATTTCAACTATACCACAACACTGGCTGCAACGCCTGCATCGGCCGGAAATGGCAAGTGGTCGGTTATTTCAGGCTCGGCGGAGTTTGATGATGAGGCACTGCCCGGTACTGTTGTCAGTGAGCTTTCAAAGAACACATCGCTCAAATGGACTGTAACCAACGGTAATTGTGAGGCGGTTGCCGACAGCATGAACATCAGCATCACACCCCTGAGTATTGCAAAAGCTTTTACCCCAAATGGAGATGAGTACAATTCTTATTTTGCCATTGATGCAGTAAATGCTGAAAATATTAAACTCAAGGTGTTTAACAGCGCAGGAGTTCTGGTATATGAATCAGACAATTACCTTTCAGGTGAAGAGGAAGGCTGGGACGGAAAGAACAGTGACGGGGTTGAGTTGCCCGAAGGTACCTACTTTTATATAGCCAATATCAAGGTTGCCGGAAAGCAACAGGAAGTTCAGTTCAGGTCATTTGTAGAAATCATCAGATAAATGCGCAGCTTTTTTTTCATATTGTTCGTACTTGGTTTAACAGCAGCAGTCAATGCGCAGGAAAAAGCACTTCTTTACAGCCATTATTCATTTAACGGTTTGGCTGTTAACCCGGCTTATGCCGGTAGCAGGGATATGTTAAGTGCAAGCCTGTCGCACCGCAGCCAGTGGATGGGCTTTGAAGGTGCTCCTGCATATAATATTGTGAGCGTGCATACGCCTTATAAGAATACCAGGATGGGCCTGGGCTTGCTGGTGATGAACGAAAGCATCGGCCTGCGCAAATACACGGGCATTTATCTGAACTATGCCCACCGGATTCAGCTGGGACGCGGTAAGCTGGCATTGGGACTGAAAGGCGGTGTGGGAACCGGAAAATATGACCAGGTTGACCTGGGCAATGATCCTCATTTCAATGATAATTCTTATAGTTACCTGTTGCCAAATTTTGGCGTGGGCGCTTATTATCATACCAACAGGTTTTATGCAGGCTTGTCTGTTCCGCTATTGCTGGGTTACCAATCCGATAATTCGGGTGAAATCATTGCCCGTCATTCCTTTGAACAATATGCCTATTATGTAACGGCAGGATATAAAATAGACCTGGCTCAAGAATGGCAGGCTCAGCCTTCGGGATTGGTGGTGTATGAAAAAGCAGGCGGACTGATTGCTGATTTGGGTGTGAGCGTGATGTACAAAGATGCGTTGAGAGCCGGGATTTCCTATCGGACCAAACAAGCCATCGTAATGCTTGTTGATTACAAAATCACTTACCAGCTCAGGATTGGTTTTGCTTACGATTACGGACTCAATGAACTGAATTCCTATAACAGGAACTCGATTGAGGTTGCCCTGGAATACAATTTCGGATACAAGGTGAAGGCAGCTAATCCAACAATATTTTAACAGCAGATGGGCTTATTTAAAAATATAGGCATTGTGTTTCTCCTGGTTATTGCCGGTAACCTGTTGTACGGCCAGGATGATTATACTGTGAAAAGGCTGCCTTTCAACACCCGCTCGAAGGAACTGGCACCTGCCTTTCTCGGGAATGATCTGGTATTTTGTTCCGATAAAAGAAATGATGTGGTGATGAGCTATCACGATGCAAATAACAATCCACTGACAAACCTTTATATCGCCGAGCAGAAAAAACCCGGCAGGTTTGAGGTACCCCGGTTGCTGGCCAAAGAGCTTACCACCTTCCTGTTTGAAGGCCCCTGCACTTTCAGCAGGGATGGGAAAACCATTTATTTCACACGGACGATTGAGGTTTCTTCTAAATACAGTAACAAGCTAAGAAAAGATACCACATTCGGGATTTTCAGTGCCGAGCTGGTGAACGGCCAGTGGACCAACCTGAGCCAGTTTAACTTTAACAGTTCTGCATACAACACGGGTTATCCTTTTCTTGCCGATGACGAAAAGCAGCTCTATTTCTGTTCCGATGCCCCCGGCGGATCGGGCGGATATGACATTTATGTGGCGAGCCTTGAAAATGGCCGATGGGGAGAACCTGAAAATCTTGGGCCGGTTGTGAATACACCAAAAAACGAAGTGTTTCCTTTTCTCCACAGGGACGGCAGACTCTATTTTGCATCCCGGGGTCATAAACAGAGTGCAGACCTTGACATATTCTTTACCATTAACCTGGAGGGACAGTGGCATAAGCCGGTGCGCATGGATGCTCCGGTAAATTCAGCCAATGATGATTACGGGCTCATTCTGAATGCCAATGCGGATACGGGTTATTTTGTTACAGACCGCGACGGATCTCCGGATGTTTTCTCGGTTTATTCTACCTTGCCCGTGCTTGCTGGTTGCTCCGAACAGATAGAGGAGGAATTCTGCTATGTATTTTACGAGCCCAACAACAATGAGATTGACACCACAGCTTTTGCCTACGAATGGGATTTGGGTGACGGAACTTTAATCAGGGCATTGAAAGCCGAACATTGCTTCGCCAGGCCGGATACTTATATTGTTCAACTGAATATTGTTGACAAACTTACCAAAGATGTCATGCTGAGCCAGGCAACCTATGAGCTTGTCATTGAGCAGGTTCAGCAGGCATATATAGCTGCTCCCGATACGGTTTTTGCCGGCCAGGAATTTGATCTCAATGGAAACAAAACTTACCTGAAAGACTTTTCGGTCAGCGGCTATAACTGGGACTTCGGCGATGGCTCCAGGGCCTCCGGTATTGCTGTAAAACACAGGTATGTTTTCCCCGGAACCTACCAGGTTAAGCTGGGTGTATTTGGTCGACCTGCCGGCACAACAACTTCAGATCAAAAGAACTGCGTTTCAAAGAAAATTGTGGTTGTGAATCAAAAGAAGTAATTCCTTTTTATAGGTTTTGTCAAGTTACATGAACCTAATCACAATTTTTATCGTATAGCATTAAAGTATATCAAACCAAAATCTGATTGCTGACCTATGAAATATTTAATTTGCGCTTTATCGGCTGTAATAGTTGCGATGGGTGCTGTTGAGGCACAGCCGGTACCGGCAGGAGATGAGAACATACCCTATTTGATGACCTTTGGTCCCAAAGCCGGAACCTCCTGGGGCGATGACGATTTCTCCCAGGCTTTCTTTTTTCTCATACCGAAGAGCTTTTCTCAACCCGTATATATCCGTGTTTATGATCCGGAAGTGAGTGGCACTACAGATGAGCTGAATGGCATTTTTGACACCCGGATGACCTATTCCATATTCGGGGGTAAGGAAAGTTACAGCGGCAAGGATGCACAGGAAACCCAGCCGGTCGGTAATTATAAAAGCGGGAATTTGCTGGCATCCAAAACATTCGGTAACCAGCCGGAATTCGATAACAAGTGGTATACCTTCGGACCGTTCAATCCCACTGAAGGAGAATTCATACAAAAATTCAACGGCTATGTTCTCAAAGTGATATGCGACGGGGTTACAGGTGACGATGGTAATTTGTACCGCTATTATCTTTCAACCAAACCCGATGAGAACAAACCCATAGAAGGTGCCAATGCTTTTGCTTACGAGTATTCTTTCCGCATGCATGACAACCCTGCTGAGGTATCTCATATCTATCCTTATGTTGATGACAGAACCATATCGGTTAAACTTTCGAATTTCGATTGGGATTCCGATGGATTCATCCGCACCGTTTCGGTTGCACGAAAGGGTCAGCTGAGCAAGGTTTCTGCTGAGGACAACTGGATTGAAGATGAATTTAAAATTTTTGACGAAGAAAAGAATACATCCCTGGATATCCAGTTTATCAAGCGGAAGAATCCGGCTGTAAAAAACAACAACGTGGTGGTTAATGTCCGTAACCAATATGGCGAATTGCTTCCCTTTTACGTAATTCCGATAGGGGGCGTTCCAAAGTATAAATCGGATATTAATGCTCAAAGGATGCCACCCAAGAAATAATTCTCGAGTATATGCAACGCAAACCAACTGTTCTTTTATTCGCTCTGGGCATTTTTTTTGTTTCCCTTGCAGGCAAATCACAGGAATACAGGATTACCAATTACGGAATCAGTGAAGGCATCACGTATCCGTTTGTATACACCATCAGCCAGGATGACCGGGGATTCGTGTGGATAGGCACCGGCATGGGCTTGTGCCGGTTCGACGGCTTCAAGTTTACCACCGACATGGTGCCGGATACACTGTCCGGACAGGTGGTTGGCGCGAGTTTCAAAGACAGTAGCGGCGCACTTTGGTTTGGTTATCAGAGTGGCAATATCGTCAGGTATAACGGAAAATCTTTTGAACTAATATCTGCCGGAGCGGAAATCAACAGTTCCATCACCGGTTTCGCTGAGCTAACGGATGGGATTATTTTGATTGCAACCCTGAATAGTGGCATGTATGCATATAATTCTGCAACAGGTAAAGGCACCCAAGTTAACGGACTGGAAGCGGGCATGTATACAGCGCTCAGGACCAGGGGAAACGCCATGCTGCTTGGTTCGCAGGAAGGACTTTCACTCTATTCAATTGACAATGCCGGGAAAACAGCCTCGCTGAAAGTGAAAGTTACGGAGTTGGAATTCGTCAAAATACAGGACATACAATCCTCTCTGGAAACAAATGCCTATTGGATTGCCACGGAAGACCAGGGCATATTCCGGCTTGCTCTGAACGGAGAAAAATATGCAGTCACCAAAGCAGGTGTGAAATTCAACCTGGGAAATGAGAATGTTCAGGCAGTTTATGAGGCACCTAATCGTCAGCTGTGGGTGAGTACATTGCGGAACGGCGTATACCGGCTTGACCAACCCGATGGCAAAGGCGACTTTGGCATGGTAACCGCTTTTAACAAGGGCAACGGATTGCGCTCCAATGCTGTGAAAAGAGTTTTTGAGGATCAGGAAGGCAATATCTGGATAGCTACCTATGGAGACGGGATCAGCCTGCTGTCAGGCCAGCCCATGGCTTTTACCAAAATGGAAACTGCCGGTTTGGACAACGACATCCTGGCAATTGCTGTTACCGATGATAACCAGTACTATGTTGGCGGACAGGGCGGTCTTTTCAGATTTACTCCAGGAAAAGACAAATCACCGGTTAAGGTTCAGGGCGTTCCTGCAGACAAAGTGACGGCCCTGCACCTGGGTAGCCAGGGGCTTTTCATTGGTACCGAGACCAATGGGTTGTTTCTGATGAATATGAAGACCAACAGTGTGAGAAACATCCCCTATGAAGCCTATTCCATGGGAAAATGGATAAGCGGTATCGTTTCTGATGACAGGTATGTATACCTGGGTACAAAAGATGGTGTTTACAGACTGGGGAACGATTTTAAGGAAGAAGCCCATTTCACTACCAATGACGGATTGCCCCATAACAACATCGAACATGTGCTCCTTGACAGCAAAGGAAGATTGCTGTTTGCCACAAGATCAAAAGGCATTTATGAACTCACCCGGGAAGGCACTGCAAATTTGCTTTATCCGGTTGACCGGGCAGATGTTGAATTCAAGTCTTTGGCAGAAGACATCAATGGAAATATCTGGGCCGCAACCAATGGAGACGGTGTCATTTGCTTTAAAAAGGATTCCGTGTTTCAGATAACCGTTGCATCGGGATTGAAATCTGACTTCTGCTACAGCCTGATCAGCGCCCGGGAAAATGGCATTTGGGTAGGTCACAGGCTGGGAATGAGCCGGATCAACACTTTGAACATGCATGCCAGTGTATACGATCAGAACCTGGGTATCACGGGCGATTGCAACCTGAATGCAGTAAGCCGCAACAAGGCAGGTGTGATCTTTTTTGGTACAACAGAAGGGCTGATCAGTTATGACCCGGCCAAAGATTCGGGAAAAAAACTGCCTCCTTTTACCAACATTGTGAACCTGCTGATTTCTGACAGACCATTTGATTTTTCCAGGGATATTGATATTGTTCTACCCTATAAGCCCTATAAACTCAGGATCGAGTTCATCGGCCTGAATTACAGCGATCCCCAGTCAGTACGCTACCAGTATAAACTGGAAGGACATGACCTTGATTGGTCAGATGTAACTTCGCAGACTTATGTTACTTATCCGCGTATTGAGGATGGCAATTATACTTTTTACCTCAGGTCGTTCAATAACGAGGGACTTACCCAGGATGTCCCGGTGACTTTGAAAATACATATCAAACCGCCCGTCTGGAAAACCTGGTGGTTTATTCTGCTTTCAATCCTTTTTGCTGCTTTTGCCGTATATGCCATCATCAAGTTCCGTGAGAAAAAACAAAAGCAGCTTCAGGAATACCTGGAACGTGAGCTGGCGGCACGTACCAAAGAAGTGGTGGAACAGAAGGAAGTAATCGAAATCAAGAACCGGGATATCACCGACAGTATCAATTATGCCAAAAGGATTCAGACTTCAATGTTGCCGCCGATTAGACGTTTGCAGCAACATTTTACCGGGTCCTTTGTATTTTATCATCCCAGGGATATCGTCAGCGGTGACTTTTACTGGTTCGACCAGATTAATGATAACAAATTCACTATTGTTTGTGCCGACTCAACTGGGCATGGTGTTCCCGGCGCTTTCATGTCGATGATCGGATCAACCCTGCTCAAGGATATATGCACGCGTGAGGCCAATAATGCACCCAGCAAGGTGCTTCAGGTTCTGGATTGTGAATTGAGAAACACGTTGAATCAAAATCTTGAAGACGGTACCAAGCCCGGTGATGGCATGGATATCATAGTTTGCGAAATTGACCTGAAAACACATTATGTCAGGTATGCTTCAGCCATGAGGCCGATGATCATATACCGCAACGGAGAAGAGGTATTTGTAAAGGGAAGCCGCAATTCGGTAGGCGGCCACTACGACAAAGAAGACAACGTGTTCGAGGACGAAGGATTGCAGCTGAGCAAGGGCGACATCATCTATATGTTTTCCGACGGGTATTCTGATCAGTTCGGAGGACCCATGGGCAAGAAGTTCAAAATGGTGCGGCTCAAAAACCTGTTGCAGGATATCCACGCCAAACCTATGGATGAACAATGCGTCCATGTGAAGAATACATTCCACCTGTGGAAGGAAAACTATGAACAGGTGGACGATGTACTCTTTATGGGTATCAAGATATAGCTATTTATAAGCGTTCATTTTAAGCATGGTGATTTCTTTATCCGAAAGAAAACGCCATTCACCCCGGTGTATGTTTTTCTTGGTGAGGCCGGCAAAATACACGCGATCAAGTTTGACCACCTCATAACCCAGTTGCTCAAAGATACGTCTGACAATATGGTTGCGGCCTGAATGGATCTCAATGCCAATTTGGGTCTTGTCAACAGGATCAGCAAAATTGATGGCGTCGGCTTTGATAAACCCGTCTTCAAGTGTAATTCCGGTTGCGATCTTCTCCATGTCGCTGTGTTTGATGTTCTTGTTAAGCTGAACATGGTAAATTTTCAGCTTTTCAAACCTGGGATGCGTCAGCCTTTTTGTTAATTCGCCATCGTTGGTAAGCAGCAATACGCCTGTGGTATTCCTGTCCAGGCGGCCCACAGGATAAATTCTTTCCTTGCAGGCCCCTTTAACCAGGTCAATCACCGTTTTCTTTGCATGCGGATCTTCAACTGTGGTAACGTAGTCTTTGGGTTTGTTCATCAGGATATAGACCTTCTTTTCTTCCTTAAGGGTTTCTCCGTTGTACTTGACAACGTCACCCGGACTGACTTTAACGCCAAGTTCGGTAACCAGTTTGCCATTAACAGTGACCAACCCTGCCCGGATGAACTCGTCAGCCTCGCGCCTCGAACAAACCCCCGTACTTGCAATGTATTTGTTGAGCCTGATGTGTTCACTCTCATGACCGCTTTTGGGCAGTTCTCCGAGTTGCTTTTTGCTTCCGATCAATTTTCGCTCTGTTTTATGCAAATTTTTTCCTTGTACCTGTGCATTGCCCTTTTTTGAAGCTGTACCAGGCTTGCGGGATCCTCTGGCTATTACCATGATAATTAGGATTTTAGAATTAGTATATGCAATCAGAAATGCTGTGAAAAGGCAGCCGGCAAACCGTTAGCCGGAACCGGAAAATGATAAACTGCTGTCAATGCTGAACGAATCTACATAATGCTTATTTTTGGTCTTTAAAATTACGAAAACTGGCGCGCTATTTATAGTTAAAAAATTAAAAAAGCAAATTATGACATTAATCAAGTCAATTTCAGGGATTCGCGGAACCATTGGCGGCATTCCTGGACAATCGCTGACTCCCGTTGACGTGGTACGTTTCACTTCGGCCTTTGGAGCACAGATAAAAGCCAGGCAGAAAAAAGAGCGGTATGTGGTTGTTGTTGGGCGCGATGCCCGTGTTTCAGGAGAAATGGTTTCCCGGCTTGTCTCTGGCTCGCTTATGGGTATGGGAATACATATTATTGACCTGGGTCTGGCCACTACGCCCACGGTAGAAATGGGTGTTACCCATCACAAAGCTGACGGGGGGATTATTCTTACTGCCAGCCATAACCCCGGACAATGGAATGCACTCAAGCTGCTCAATGAAAAAGGCGAATTCATTTCAGCTGAAGACGGTGCTGAATTGCTGAAACTGGCTTCATCTGACCGTTATGAGTATGTGCCTGTTGATCAGCTGGGAAAAGGGACCTCATTTGCCGGCATGAATGACATCCATATAGAAGCTGTGGCCGCAATGAAACATGTGAATGCCACATCCATTCGCAAAGCGAATTTCAAGGTGGTTATTGACTGTGTAAATTCTGTGGGTGGAATCATTCTTCCTTCACTGTTGAAGAAGCTGGGAGTAAACGAAGTTGTTGAGTTGTACTGCGATCCCACAGGCATCTTTCCGCATAATCCTGAACCCCTGCCGCAACACCTTTCAGATATCAGTGCTGCAGTTGTAAAAAACAAAGCTGACGTAGGTTTTGTGGTAGATCCCGATGTAGACCGGCTGGTTGTTGTAAACGAAGACGGATCCATGTTTGGTGAGGAATATACCCTGGTTGCCGTTGCTGACTATATCCTTTCAAAGCAACCCGGGAATACCGTTTCAAATTTATCATCCACCAGGGCACTGGCAGATGTTACGGTCAGGTATGGCGGAAAATACACCGCAGCTCCCGTGGGTGAGGTGAATGTGGTTCAGGAAATGAAAAAAACCAATGCCGTTATCGGAGGTGAAGGGAACGGAGGGGTCATCTATCCTGAACTTCATTACGGACGTGATGCCCTTGTCGGTATTGCCCTGTTTCTGACACACCTCGCCGAAAAGCAAATGAAATGTTCCGAATTGCGGAGAACCTATCCCGATTACTTTAACTCAAAAAACAAGATTGAACTGAAACCCGGGGTGGATGCAGATACACTGATACCTGCTGTCAGAGAACGTTACAGAAATCATCCCGTCAATGATCAGGACGGAATCAGGATTGACTTTGACCGGGAATGGGTGCATCTGAGGAAATCAAATACAGAGCCGATTATCAGGGTAATCAGTGAAAGTACCACTCCTGAAAAAGCAGAAGCCCTGGCTTCAAAAATGATCCGTGAAATCAATGAATTGGCAGGCTGACCATGCGCATCTACGGACTTACGCTGATTTTTTTGCTGCTGTCTTCCGGTTTGGCATTTGCACAACCGGAAGCATATGTAACAGGAACTGTTGTTGACAGCGTCAGCCATGAGCCCTTGGCTTTTGTAAGCATTCTTTACAATCAGGAAGGAAAGGGAGTTGTTACCAACCTGGATGGAGTATTCCGGATTCCCCGGGCCAACAAAATCCAGTTCCTGAAGCTCAGGTATATCGGATACAACTCAAAGACCATCACTTTCCCCGGTGGATTCAGGAACGGACAACGTATTGTACTCAAACCTGAACCACTCGATATCAAAGAAGTGGTTGTATACCCAACTGTAAATCCGGCCCACCGGATTGTCAAGCTGGCTTCGGAAAACAGGAACCGGAACAATCCGGAAAAATCGGGCCCGTTTTCATATATCTCTTATGATAAGATGGTTTTTGGCCTGGAACCCGATTCGGCATGGAAGGACAAAATGGCTGATTCAACCGGTCTGGCATTTCAAATTCCCGATTCCATTCCTTATGGCATGGAACGTAAAAGAAAAATTGACGTGCAGCGGTTTATTGACAAGCAATACCTCTTTATGATGGAATCGGTGAGCAGCCGCAAGTACATTTCACCTGAAAAGAACAAGGAGGAGATCATTGCTTCCCGGGTTTCGGGTTTGTCGCAGCCTTCATTCGTGGTGATGGCCCGCCAGTTTCAGTCGTTTTCGTTTTATGATAATTTTGTAACCATTGCCGACAGGCAATTGCTGAATCCGATCAGTTCCGGAAGCACCGACAAGTATTTTTTCCTGATTCAGGATACGCTTTTCACTCAAACGAATGATACCGTTTTCATCATCTCATTCCGGCCTTATAAAGGAAGAAATTTCGACGGCATGAAGGGAGTCATCTACATCAACTCCAACGGATATGCAGTTCAGAATGTAATAGCAGAAGCCTATGAGCAAAAAGATGAAAGGATTTCCGTCTCCATCCAGCAACAATATGAACTTGTTAACGGTCAACGCTGGTTTCCGGTGCTGCTTAGTTCAACCGTAAGATTCAATCCTTCAAAGATGGGCGTTAAAGCTCCTCCGGGTTATATTACCGGAACAGGCAAATCCTATATTGCAAACATCAACTTCAATCCGCCTGTCGACGACGAGAAATTCTCCAACGTGCAGATTGAGGTGAGTCCAGATGCCCACCGGCAACCCGAGGGAATCTGGAGCTTATACCGCACCGATTCGCTCAATGCTCGGGAAATGGAAACTTACCGGGTGATCGACAGCCTGGGTAAAGCGGAACACCTGGATCGTACGTTGATTTCTTTTGAAACCCTGCTCACCGGATATCTTCCGGGACGATACTGGAGCTTTGACATCAGGCGGTTCATAGACTACAATCAGTATGAAGGTTTCAGATTTGGTGCCGGCGGCAAAACCACCGAACGTGTTTCCAGGTTTTTCACACTTGGAGGATATGCTGCCTATGGTTTGAAAGACAAGGAATGGAAATACAGCGGCAGCCTGACACTCAATTTATGGCCCAATCAGGAAGTGGAAGCAGCAATAATATACAGGAATGATGTGCGTGAATCCGGAGGCGTTAAATTTAACGAAGTATGGAACATCACCGGTTCGGCATTCATCAGGGATTATATGGTGGAGGTAATGGACCGCACAAGGGAGACAGAAGTTACTGCAGGTTTTCGCACCATGAAATACCTTACTGTGAAAGGATTTTTGATTCACAGCGAGTTGAGCCCGACTAATGGTTATGCCTACAGTCTGAATGAAGGGAATCCGCAGGTTAGTCTGACCAGTTTCAACATCACCGAAACCGGATTCAGGCTCAAGTATGCATACAAGGAAACATTCATGAAGTCACCGCGGGGAAACAAATTTTCTATGGGAACGTCATTTCCGGTTTTATATTTGAATGTTGCCAGGGGCATCAACTGGCTGAACGGCGGGTATACTTACTGGCGCTCGGAGGCCAAGGTCACCAAGACATTCCGAACCAAATCGTTCGGCGAAACCCGGGTGGCTGTGATATCGGGCATGGTAAAGGGTAGCGCTCCCTACAGCAGGCTTTACGCAGGTTTGGGAAGTTACAGGCCTTTCACCCTGGAAACAGAGCAATCATTCGGAACCATGCGGTTTAATGAATTTTTGTCAGACAGGTTCCTGTCTCTTCATGTCAAACAGAATTTCGGAAAACTGTTGTTCAAGCTCCGTGGTAAATTTCAGCCCGAGTTGGCCCTGGTGCACAATCTTGGCTTTGGTTATCTGAATGACCGGGAGCCACATGAAAACATTGAATTTCAGACTATGGAGAAGGGCTTTTTCGAGGGCGG
The DNA here is from genome assembly GCA_964560225.1 of uncultured Bacteroidales bacterium. Classification (GTDB taxonomy): domain Bacteria; phylum Bacteroidota; class Bacteroidia; order Bacteroidales; family UBA10428; genus UBA5072. The sequence goes on along the minus strand of CAZLLD010000014.1, from coordinate 11,448 downwards.
CCTGCTGATCAATAACCTGCTGAAAGTACAGCTCTTCAGGTACGGGCTGGGTGTTTTTTACAGGTATGGGCCTTACGCTTTCAATAAAGCTTCAGACAACTTTGCCTTTAAGCTGACTCTGCAATTCAATATGTAAACAATTAAATACAGGTTCATGTACAAATCGGGTTTTGTCAATATCATCGGAAATCCCAATGTGGGAAAATCCACACTGATGAATGAGCTGGTTGGTGAACGGTTGTCCATAATAACCGCCAAAGCACAAACTACGCGGCACAGGATACTGGGCATTGTGAATGGAAATGACTTCCAGATCATCTTTTCGGATACTCCGGGAATTGTGAAGCCGGTTTACCGGATGCATGAAAATATGATGCGTTTTGTGCGCACCGCCATTACAGATGCTGATGTTATCCTTTACGTTACCGATGTGGTGGAAACATCAGAAAAAAATGTGGAATACATCAGCAAACTCGGCAAAATTGACATCCCCGTAATTGTAGCCATTAATAAAACCGACCTTGCAGATCCCATTGCTTTACAATTACTTGCGTCTGAATGGGGAAAGCTGCTGCCCCGGGCCACCATCATCCCTATTTCTGCCCTGTACAAACAAAACCTGGCGCTTCTTTTTGACAAGGTTTTGGAGAATCTCCCTGAGGGACCGGTGTATTATCCCGATGATTCGCTGACCGACCGGCCTGAACGTTTTTTTGTTTCCGAGATTGTCAGGGAAAAAATCTTTCTGAACTACAAAAAGGAAATTCCCTATTCCTGTGAAGTGGTTGTTGACTCGTTTAAGGAAGGAGATGATATGGTGCGTATTGAGGCCATCATATATGTTATGCGTGAAACGCAAAAGGGCATCATCATCGGACACCGCGGTGAGGCGCTTAAAAAAACCGGAATCCAATCACGGCTGGATATTGAAAAATTTCTCGGAAAGAAAGTATACCTGGGACTTCAGGTTAAGGTTGCCCAGGATTGGCGTAACAATGATAAAATGCTGAAAAGGTTCGGATATTAACTAACTTTGCAAAAAATAATCAGGATGATAAAGCATATAGTGATGTGGACCATCAAAGAAGGAGAGACTCCACGGTCAAAGTTTGAGCGGATGGCAGAAATGAAGACCAGGTTACTCGACCTGAAGGAGCGTATCCGGGAAATCGTTTCGATGGAAGTGTATTTTAATTCACCGCAGGCTCCTGTTGGCAATTATGACGTGGTTCTTGTATCTGAGTTCAGCTCCTGGGCTGATCTTGATGCCTATCAGAAGCATCCGGCCCACGTAGAGGTTGGCACCTATATAGCCAATGTAAAACAGAACAGGGCTGCTATTGATTTTGAGTTTGATCCAAATGCCTCCCGGGATAATGGGTAATATTGTTGCCATAGTAGGAAGGCCCAATGTAGGTAAATCCACATTGTTTAACCGCCTGATCGAAAAACGCGATGCCATTGTTCACGAAACGAGCGGAGTAACACGCGACAGGCATTATGGCAAATCTGTCTGGAACGGTGTTGAGTTTTCAGTGATAGATACCGGCGGTTATGTGGAAGGTTCCGATGATGTTTTTGAGGAGGAGATTCGCAAGCAGGTGCATTTGGCCATTGAAGAAGCAGATGTTCTGGTATTCCTGGTTGATGTAAGAGATGGTATCACGGAGATGGACAAAACGGTGGCCGGAATTCTGCGTAAGGGATCCAAAAAAACCATGCTGGTAGTCAACAAGGTGGATAACAACATGCAGCAATACGAGGCTGACGTGTTTTACGGCTTGGGGTTTGGGGACATTTATAAAATTTCATCTATTAACGGAAGCGGAACAGGTGAATTGCTTGATGACCTGGTAGCTTCTTTCACGGGTGAACAGGTTGAGGAACAGCCTGATCTGCCTCGTATTGCCGTAGTCGGCCGGCCGAATGTAGGTAAGTCCACTTTGATCAATGCCTTGCTTGGTGAAGAAAGACATATTGTTACTCCGGTTGCCGGAACCACACGCGATTCAATTTTCACGCGCTACAACAAGTACAATTATGATTTTTTCCTGGTGGATACGGCCGGCATCCGGAAGAAAGGGAAGGTTACTGAAAACATTGAGTTCTATTCGGTGATGCGGTCGATCAGAACGATTGAGTATTCAGATGTTTGCTTTTTGATGATCGATGCAACTATGGGAATGGAATCACAGGATCTGTCGATTCTGAATATCATACACCGGAATAACAAAGGACTGGTGATACTGGTCAACAAGTGGGATGCCCTGGAGAAGAAGACCAATACAGCCAGGGATTATGAAAAGGCCATCCTGGAGAAGATTGCGCCGTTCCGCGACGTGCCCGTGATTTTTATCTCGGCCCTGAATAAGGTTCGTATTCACAAGGTTTTGGAGAAAGCCATGGAGGTTTACACCAACCGCATGCGAAAGATACCCACTGCTGTGCTGAACGAAGTAATGCTGAAGGTTATTGAGGATTATCAGCCACCGGCAATCAAGGGTAAATATGTGAAGATCAAGTATGTTACTCAATTGCCTACGCATGCTCCTTCTTTTGCCTTTTTCTGCAATTTTCCGCAATATGTGAAAGAACCCTATAAGAGGTACCTGGAGAATCAGATCAGACAGCATTTTGAATTTACCGGTGTTCCGATACAGATTTTTATGAGAGAAAAATAGCTTTGGCTTGTAATTTGCGGCCTTAATTTCAAAAGACAATCATTGGTTATGAAATCGTTACCCTACATCATGCCGGCTTTATTTGTCCTGGCACTGCTTTATGCATCCTGTGAACCGCTGGAAAAGATTGGTGAAGTGCCCGAGATCAGGTTCAAAAGTTATACACCAGTCATGGTAGACACGTTTGGCATTCAGCGTCCGGGTGCGATACTTGCGTTTACATTTAAAGATGGTGATGCCGATTTTGGAATTGATCCCACACTTGAAGATCCCGATACAGCCAATCTTTTTCTGATTCCTTTCCAGAAACTCAATGGGGCATATGATTCGATTGATTTTGGCACGTATGGCCGCTGGTATCCCATTCTCAGGGATTCAAAAATGGACCGTACCAGCGGGAATACAACCGTTAAGGGAGAAATACAACTGACTGTCGTTTATTTTCTGCCGCCTCCTTTTGATACCATCCGATACGATTTCTACATCACAGACCGGGCGAGAAACAAAAGCAACGTAGAAACCACCACAGACATAGCTGTTTCAGAGATGGATTTTCCGGAGTGGTAGCGATTTTCCCAAAAGCGCAGCAACCGCAGGCAATTACTTGTAATCAGTTCTGAGAACCTTAAACTCGGTGCGCCGGTTCAGAAAGTGTGCCATCTCCATGCGGTCATCGTCACCCAGGCCGTTGATGAAGTTTTCTGACAGAACCGTTCCGACCGGCAGGAATGAGTATGCTGCATGGTCTTTTTTATCAACTGTTTTGGGCTGTGTTTCGCCGTATCCTTTTGCTACAAGCCGGTCGCGGGCTATCCCCTTTTGAATAAGATAATCCACAACCGACTGGGCTCTTCGTTTCGAGAGATCCAGGTTATAGGCATCCGTAGCACGGGCATCGGTGTGTGAACCCAGTTCGACAACGATGTTCGGATTGTCATTATTCAGGGTTTCAACCAGCTTGTCCAGTGAAACCATGGATTCGGGTCTTAATTCCGCCTTGTCCAGGTCGAAGAAGATATTCTCAACTTCGATAGGAGCTTCGATAGAGGCCAGGAATATTTCGGTTTTAAACTCGGTACTTTGAGAAATGCCCTTGGTAGTTTCCCTTTCTTTACCTTTGAGGAACCCGGGTTTCTCAGCAATAAACAAATAATCGGTTCCGGGTTTCAGCGTAAAACGGAACACGCCGTCTTTACCTGATTTGGTGTCGATGGTAATGCCGTCACTCCCGACAGACTTAATTACAGCGTCGGGGATAATATCATCGGTTTTTTCGTTTTTAACCACGCCAATCAGGGTGAATTTCAGCGGAGGGAGCACGAATGCAAATATATCATCCATGGTTTTTCCCTTGCGTGTTGAAGAAAAGTATCCGCTTTCACGGTCTTTTTCGAACACAATGCCGAAATCATCGGCTGCAGAATTAACCGGGTATTTCATGTTTTCCACCTGCCATTGCCCGCTCTCGCTCTTTACTGCCTTGAAAATATCCAGGCCTCCCATACCAATATGCCCGTCGGATGAGAAATACAGTGAACCGTCAGCATGCACAAAGGGAAATAATTCATCGCCCGGTGTGTTAACGGGTTCTCCCAAATTAACCGGAGGTTCCCAGTCAGATCCTTTGGCAGCACGGGTCACCATCCAGATGTCTTTGCTGTTTTTTCCTTCGGGAGATTTCGTACTTCCTGCCATGTCAGATACGAAATACAGGGTGCGTTCGTCGGTTGATATGGCAGGATGCGCAATCACCACACTGTCATTTGCCAGGCCCAGTGATTCCACATTTGACCATTTGTCTCCTTCGCGGCGCGCGGTGAATATTTCGCACCCCAGGGCTTTGCGTTTGCTTACATTGCAACGGGTAAAATACATGGTGTTGTAATCTTCCGAGAAAACAGGTGTGCCTTCTTCAGCTTCAGTGTTAACCGGATCCGTAAGGGGAACAGGAGTACTCCATTTTCCTTTCTTATCCATGGCTGAGAAGAAGATATCCGAGAATTCCTGTCCGGTACCTCCGTGTTCGGCATTGCCTGTTGTTTCATCGCGCGAAGAGGTGAAGTACAACTCCTGGTAATCAGCGCGGGAATAAAAAGGACTGTAATCGCTGAATTTTGAATTGATGAATTTCATCTCTTCAACCTGGTAACCGCTGGGTTGATCCATCCATTGCAGCGAAAAGTCACACGAAAGAATTCCGTCAGATCCGCGCGGGTCATCAGGCACAAGTTCTTTATAACGCTGATACTGTGCTTTGGCTTCCTCGTAGTTTTGATTCATTTTCAGCGCATCTGCATAGTATAGAATGGACAGCGGATTTTCATAATCCTTGGCAACTACCTTCCCGAACCACAAAGCCGCCTGTGGTGAATTGTCCATCTTGCGGTAGCACTCGGCAATGTGGTAAGCAATGTTTAGTTTTTCTTTTTTGTCGGTGGTGTTCTGATAAGCATCTTTAAACTGGTCAACTGCAATGTAATACTCGCCGGCATTAAAGGTGGCGTATGCTTTGCTGGCTTTTTTCCCCTGGGCAGCTGCCATTTGCGGGATTACTGCAAGAAGAGAAACTATCAAAACATATCTGACTGATTTCATATCATTCTGTTTTTACTGGAAATAAACGGATCAAAGTCAAGGTTCGTATACAAAAATAGTATATCGAACAAATATAGTAAAAAGAAGATATGCACAGGGTATTCAGGAAAGGTAAAACAGAATGAAAGAGGTTGTTTCAAAAGGCTATTGAGGTAGGAACGTCATTGCGAACGGAGTGAAGCCTGCCTGCCGGCAGGCAGGCAATCTATTGAAAAAGAATAGATTGCTTCGGTCGTACCTCCCTCGCAATGACGAATCGCAAGCCTTTTAAGACAACCTCTTAATAAATCACACTAAC
>CAZLLD010000014.1:0-5774 GCA_964560225.1 uncultured Bacteroidales bacterium | reverse complement strand
TCGCAATGACGAATCGCAAGCCTTTTAAGACAACCTCTTAATAAATCACACTAACCCTGATTTTTTTTAGCGGATGAACAACAGTTCACGGTACTTGGGTAAAGGCCAGTATTCATCATCCACAATAAGTTCCAGCTTATCCACATGATAACGTATATCATCCAGGTAGCAGAAAATCTTGGTGGCGTATTCCATGGCTTTGGCACGCTCATCCTCAATTTTATTGGCAACCTTGCGGGCTTCGATCATTTCGGCAACCTTGGCTTTGATGTAACTGACATGGTATGAAATGTTTTTAATCAGCTCCAGCCGGGCGCCTGCAAGTTCCTTGAATTCCTTTTCGCTGAAAAGTTCCTTCAGCCCTTTTACATTTTCAACGAGCTCGCTCTGGTAACGAATGGCAACGGGAACAATGTGGTTCATCACCAGGTCGCCCATGACACGTGCTTCAATCTGTATGCGTTTGGTGTAATAATCCCAGCGAATGTGCGTACGAGCTTCATTTTCGCGCTCTGTCATTATATCGAGTGATGTAAACAGAGTCTTTGATTTAGGTGTGAGGTATGCATCAAAGGCTTCAACCGGGTTGCTGATGTTGGTCAGCCCGCGCTTTTTGGCTTCTTTCTTCCATTCATCACCGTAATTATTGCCTTCGAAACGAATGGGCTTTGAATCAGTAATGTATTTTCTCAATACCTGGAAGATGGCTTCATCCTTTTTGACATCCTTTTCAATGAGCTTATCCACGTCTTTTTTGAACTCCTTCAACTGCTCAGCCATCGCAGCGTTAAGGGCAATCATGGATACGGCCGGACTTGCAGATGAACCTACGGCTCTGAATTCAAACTTGTTGCCGGTGAATGCAAAGGGTGAGGTTCTGTTGCGGTCGGTATTGTCAAGCAATATGGAGGGAACCTTGATTACATTTAATTTCAGCTCTGTTTTTTCGTTCGGTGACATTTTCTCGCTGCTTACTTTCTTTTCCAGCTCATTGAGCATATCGGTAAGTTGCTTGCCGATGAATGCGGAAATAATGGCGGGAGGGGCTTCGTTGGCGCCCAGGCGGTGTGCATTGCCGGGTGAAGCTACGCTGGCTCTGAGCAGGTCGGCATGTTTATGTACTGCCTTGAGAGTATTTACAAGGAAAGTCAGAAACTGCAGGTTGCTTTTGGGATTCTTTCCGGGTGAAAACAGGTTTATCCCTGTATTGGTGGCCAGTGCCCAGTTGCAATGCTTGCCCGAACCGTTAACATGGTTAAAAGGTTTCTCGTGGTGCAGAATGGCAAACTTATGATGGCGTGCAATACGGCGCATCATGTCCATCAACAGCACATTATGGTCTACGGCCAGGTTACATTCTTCAAATATGGGAGCACACTCAAACTGGTTGGGGGCTACTTCATCATGACGTGTCTTGATGGGAATCCCCAGCTTGTAAGCTTCGGTTTCCAGTTCATCGATGAAAGCAGTAACGCGTTCGGGAATGGATCCGAAATAATGGTCTTCCAACTGCTGGTCTTTTGCCGAGGCATGTCCCATGAGTGATCTGCCGGTGAGCGTGATGTCGGGACGTGCGTTGTACAAGGCTTCATCAATGAGAAAATATTCCTGTTCAACACCCAGGGTGGCAATTACCTTGGTCACATCCTTGTCGAAATACTGGCAAACATCCACGGCGGCTTTGTCAACGGCATGAAGGGCTTTCAGCAGGGGGGTCTTGTTATCAAGTGCTTCACCGGTATACGAAACGAAAATGGTGGGAATGCTCAATGTATTGCCAATGATGAAGGCAGGCGAGGAGGGGTCCCATGCTGTATACCCCCTGGCTTCAAAGGTGTTTCTGATTCCGCCGCTGGGAAAGCTTGAGGCGTCAGGCTCCTGTTGGGCCAGTAACTTTCCTGAAAACGACTCAATTACCTGGCCGTCATCGGTAAAATCAATAAAGGCATCATGCTTTTCTGCAGTACTTTCAGTCAACGGCTGAAACCAGTGCGTGTAATGAGTGGCACCCATCTCAACAGCCCAGGCTTTCATGCCTGAGGCGATCTGATCGGCAATCTTCCTGTCGATTTTTGTTCCCTGTTCAATGGCATCGAGTACATGTTCATACGCTTCATTCGACAGGTATTTTTTCATTTTCTTCTTGTCGAAAACATGGATGCCAAAATACTCCGAAATAGGTGCTTTGGGTTTTGAGTAAGGTTTTACCTCTCTCTCAAAGGCTGTGGCAAGTGCCGCAAAACGAATTGCTGCCATATGGATTGTTATTTATGTTTATGGCGTCAAAAATATAAAAAAATTCAACACACCCCCCTGAATAAAGATATAATTTTAAAAAAAAATATCAAAAAATAAAAAAATACATGAAAAAAATAGGGTATGTGTATAAAAACATAAATTATTGAAAATTTGTGACCGGGACTCAGAAGAAGTTGATTTGCATCTGCTTTGCTGACGGGTGTATTGCGTTCATGGAGAATGTGCTGGTCAGGGTGATCACATGGCCGTCAACTTAAAAACCGTTAACCTGATGGCTGCGGCTGAACATGGATTCAGGATCAGCAATGCTTCTGATCCTGTTGTTGTGATCAACTCAGGGATTCTTTTCAATGGTAAGTTCGCGGGCTGCAATTTCAAGCATGCCGTACCATTCTTTTCCATATTTGCGAATGAGAGCGTCGCCGGCAAATTTGTAGACAGGATTATTTATTTGGTTGCCCCATTCAATGGCATCCTTACATATTTCCCACCGGTCGTAATTCACAGCCTCAAAATCACGATACCTTTTTATCCTGATCGGATACAGGTGACACGATACCGGTTTGCGGAAGCTGATCAGGCCATCTTTATAAGCCTTTTCTATAGCACAAGAGGCAATGCCGTTTTCAAACACCACATAGGCACATTCCTTTCCGTTGTTCAGCGGCGTTACCGTATCATTTTCAAAATCAATGACAGAGGTGCCCAGTTCTTCAATGGTTTTTACAGAAATCATACTCAGGTAAGGTTTTATAACAGGAAATATATCCCTGAGTATGTCTGCTTCACCTGGTTCCAATGGCGCTCCCGAATCACCGGTGACGCAACAGGCCCCTTTGCAGATGTTCAGATTACAGGTGAAGCATGACTGGATGACTTCCAAGCTGATGATGGCATTTTCTATCTGAAGCATGTGATTCAAATTGCTGCGAAGGTAATAAAATATCAACTGGCAAGGCGGGTTTGAAAAAAAACAGAGGTCCGCGTGTTGTTTCAACACCCCAACCTCTGTTTCAATTAACTTCAGAAAAGCTTTTATTTCACAAACCTGAACGAATGCATCTGACCGTTGTTGCAGGATAATTTTCCGATATAAAAACCGGCAGGCAGCGAAGCAATGTTCAGCTTGTACAGGCGTTCACCCAGCTTTTCACCCTGGGAACTCAGCAGCAACTGTCCCCTGGTTGACAATACCTCAATCCTGTCAACAATTCCGTGGTTTTCCTGCATTTTAATGAAAAGTTCATCTTTTGCAGGTATTGGATAGGCTTCGGGCGAAGCTGCGGAAGATTCATGGAATGTAATTGATTTTCCCGGTGAAACAGCAATCTCCTGATTGTAAATCAGGTTGCCTGATTGGTCATATACGTTGAGCAATACGATTCGTTCTGTGTCTGATTTATAGGTGTGGTTGACAAAGCTTCCGGAAGCCGTTTTTCCGTCTCCAAAATCCCAGATGCATTGAATGTTGTCTGAAAAAACAGGCAGGTTGAAAACAAAGTCCATGTTGTTCTGCTGGTAATTCCACTGCCCAACAAGTGAGTCGGGATATTCGCCGCCTTCGCTGAAATAAAACGAACCAGTGACAATACAGCCTGCTGAATCGGTAATGGTTACACTGTAAGTCCAGCCCGGGCATAAATTGTGAACTGCAGAAGTTACATCACCGGTGGACCAAAGATAATCCTTTGCCCACATGGCATTTCCCCTATTGTCAACCAATTGGGCAGTTGCCGAACCATTGCAACTCTGTCCGTTCAGGATCATGTCGGTTGTAATCCTGATGTAATTTTCACACAAGCCGGGTTGCGGTTGGTTGCCTTCAAAGTAAGCTGTTTCACAATAGGTATCTGAGCATCCGTTGGGTGAATGAACAGTCAGACAAACAGTGTAATAGCCTGAATATGCATAGCGGTGCGAAGGAATGCTGTCTGATGTTGTGGTTCCATCTCCCAGGTCCCATATTATTTCACGGTTGTTCCCCTGAGCGAGGCTTTGAAATTCATAAACAGGCGGCCATGAGGAGATCCAGGGTATGGAATGCCATGTAAACAGGGCCTTGCAAGTATCTGACGGGATTTCAGTAATACAGTCGATCTGTACTATCCTTCCGGCCATGCAAATGCTTGCCCGATCAGTCAGATCGGTATAAGACAGTTTTACACGCTGTCCCGGCTTCAGTACAAAACCAGGGACCATTTCAGCTGGTTCAAGCACTTCTCCGTTATCGAGCCTGATCATCAGGCCGCAACCGTCAAGCCCGGTAAAATCTACCACTGTTCCGGTCAGACTGCAGGGCGGTAAAATCCCCACGGCCAACGTGTTGCACCAGGTGCTGACGCAATTGTCAGATGTTGTGATCTCCAGGCAAACCGGATATATTCCGATTTTTTCGTAGGCATGCCTCGGATGGCGATCCGAAGAGGTGAACCCGTCGCCGAAATCCCATTTCCATTGAACAATGTTTCCTTTTGACAGATCTACGAATGAGTAATGATATCCTAATGCCATGACGGGAAGGTTAGAAAACATGATGCCCAACGAATCATAAGGATGGTAAGGTTGTGCTTCCCAGTATGCCCGGCAGGTACTGTCAGGGCCTATAACCTGCAGGGTGTCGCAGGCATATGCCATGCAGCCGTTAGTGTAGGCAATTCCCAGGCAAACCACGTACCTGCCGCTGTAATCGAACTGAATCGAAGGCATGCTGTCCTGAGAAAACATGCCGTTTCCAAAATCCCAGTTATAAGCAGCGACATTATTTAAATTCTCAGGAACAAACTGATATATTGGTGGATTACTTTCCTGTACAAATACTTTAAAACCGGTATGGCATTGCGGTTGCGCCGGATCAGCCGGATTACGCGGGGTCAGTTGCCGGCAATAACTGTTCATGCAACCGTCTGAAGTGGTGATTTTCAGGCATACGGTAACCGTATCAACATCTTTTGAATATATGTGCAGAGGATTCTTTTCTTCACTCTTATGGCCGTCTCCAAAATTCCATTGCCATCTGACAACATCACCCTGTGAAAGGTCTATGAAGCTGATCGCATAGGCTTCTACATAAGTTTTTATGGAATCGTTGAGGTATAGCCTGAAATAGGCTTGACAATCCGGGGCAGGGGCAACATCACCGGAATTTGCTTTCTGGGCTGAAATCCAAACTGTCGATAGGAGCAGGTAAGCCGACAACGAAATTACTTTTTTCATGGATTGAGGTTTTAGTTATTTCAATTATCAGATGAACAAAGTCTATGAATGGTTGCGCATTGTCTTGCCAAAAGTCCGGTTTTCCGAAACCAAACCTGAATTTACGACAAAACCGGCATGTTTTCAAGCAACTTTTTGATTATTAGCTCATAATTCAGCAGATCAAACCGGTAACCATAAATACCGGTCATCGTGTTTCATGATGCATAAAATTTTATATATTTGCGCCACTGTAGAAAAATCAGAATTATAAACTAATACAAACCTAGAAATGCGTAATAAAGGAGCCGTTTGGACGTTGG
>CAZLLD010000013.1:0-58098 GCA_964560225.1 uncultured Bacteroidales bacterium | reverse complement strand
TTCACAAAAGTATAAAATATGATCGCAATCACAAAAGTTTACAAAAAAATGTTTGTTACCCTGATTTTGGATGTTTGCACAAAGTTTTGCTAATTTGTAGTGTTTTTATTTTTACCTGAAAGATATTAATCAATTACATCATTATGAAGACCTTGTACTTAATAATTTGCATGCTGCTTCTTGTAAGCTTTTCATCAAACGCACAATTGATTGACGTTAAAAAAGCCATTAAAAACAAATCGATTGACCGGGCTAACCAACGAACCGAAGATGGCATTGATAAAGGACTCGATGCAGCCGAAGATGGCGTGAAGAGAATATTTAAAAAGGATGATAACAATGAATCTGAAGAAGAAGTATCATCTGAAAATAACAGTGATGAAGCTGAATCAGAGGACAGAGATGATTCCGGCGAAACCAAAGCCGCACCAAAACCGGTGCAACCAAAGCTTGAATCCTATACCAGATATGATTTTGTTCCCGGGGACCGGGTTTTGCTGTTTGAAGATTTCTCCCAGGACGCGGTAGGAGATTTTCCGGCATTGTGGACTACCAACGGAACCGGTGAAATCCGCACCCTGAACACTTACCCGGGCAACTGGCTCTACATGAACTCCAGGGATAACGTTTATACTTTGATGCGCGACCTGACACTGCCTGATAATTTTATCATAGAATTCGACCTGGTACCTGTGCCTGAAGAAGAAGACGGCCGACACAGCGGTTTTTACATGTCATTATACCAGGGTACGGGTGAATACCTTGATCATGGACTTTACCCTGGTATTGGTGGTGCTCATATTACCGTTACCACTGATAAATGGTCAGTGCAGGGATACGCTGATGATGCCAATCAGATGTTGACCGGAGATAGCGATATTGCTCCGGTAAAACTTAACCAGAGTAATCATGTTATTATCTGGGTGCAAAAACGCAGACTGCGCATTTATCATAACGGTCAGAAGGCACTAGACCTGCCGACAGTTTTGTATCAACAGGTCAAGTTCAACCGGCTTCGTTTTTCATTGTGGGGACATAACGGTTTTCACTATATTACCAACTTACGCATAACATCCGCAGCTCCCGATATGCGGAGCAAATTGCTGACAGAAGGAAAGCTGGTTAGCTACGGTATTTATTTCGATGTTAACAAAGATGTCGTAAAACCTGAATCAAACGGTACACTGAAAGGAATTGCCCAGGTGCTTACTGAAAATCCCGATGTGAAAATCAAGATTGTAGGTCACACGGATTCAGACGGTGTGGATGCAGCTAATCTTGATCTTTCCAAACGCCGTGCTGCTTCTGTGAAAAATGAACTGGTTAAAACATTTGGCATTGATGCCGGCCGGATTGAAACCGATGGGAAAGGTGAAACCGTTCCTGTTGCTGCCAATGACACCCCTGAAAATAAATCACTTAACCGCCGGGTTGAGTTTATAAAACTATAGATTTATCCGTTTCTTTTATTGCTATAGGGTTCATCCGGCCGGGTTTTCCGGCCGGATGAACTATTTTATGGGGTTGACATATTCAAAACAGTACCGGAATTTCCATTAACGGACTGATATCGTTGATGAAAGAAAAGGACTTGGAACGGTTTTACCGTATAATTACGGAAGAAAAAATCGTTATGCGTTTTAAAGAAAAACTACTGTATTCTGTTGCCAGCTTGGTTATATTGTTGTCACTGATCTCATGCGAGAAGGATGATGACAACGATTATGAAACATGTAAATGGATATATGATAACATGCGCCTTGTTTATTACTGGCACGAAGAGCTGGCTGATTTGGAATATACACCATCCGGCGATCCCAAAAAATACTTCAGCAGCTTGTTGAGTGAACAGGACAAATGGTCATACATTACCGATGATTATTCAACTGTTAATAAGAAATCTACCAGTGAACTTTCTGCCACCATGGGTTTTAAGCCAACATTCTTTCTGGTGGGCTCCAGTAATGTAATTATGGTAGTAAATTACGTTTATCCGGGTTCGGCTGCAGAGGAAGCCGGATTGAAGCGGGGCGACATCATTCTCTCGGTGGATAATAAGGTAATGAATACTTCAAATTATTATGAAGTATATTCAGGTAGCAAGTATTCGGTTCAGCTGGGAAAGCTAATCGGAAATACATTGTATCCTACCGGCACATCCCTGGATCTGTCAGCCAAAATAACTTCCGGAGATCCTGCAATATACCACAGTATCATCAATGTTAACGGGCAAAAGATAGGTTACCTTGTGTATATTGAATTTTTGTCGGGTGATGAGAACGAATTCCGTGATAACCTGAATGATATTTTTACTGAATTTTCTGTTGCGGGTATTACCGATCTGATCATCGATCTGCGATACAATCCGGGAGGCAACGGGGAAGAAGCTATTCACCTGGCTTCGGCAATTGCTCCTTATGGTGTTGTCCAGGATAAAGAAACGCTCGTGCATATGGAATACAATGATAAGCTGAGCAAACTGCTGATCGAAGAGAATTTGGAGGATCGCTTCGAATACAAGTTCACCGGTGATGTGGTAAATATGGATATGGATCGTGTTTTCTTTTTGACTACTTTGGAAACGGCATCAGCAAGTGAATTGGTGATTAGCGGACTGGAACCTTATATGGAAGTTATTCAGATTGGAGATACTACTGCTGGCAAATGTTATGGCTCATGGGTAATTCCGGATAAAAATGAAGAATGGGCTATTGCCCCTATTGTGTTAAAGTACTCCAATGCATCGGGATTTACCGATTTTACGGATGGGCTGGTTCCCGATTATTATATAAAAGACAATATTCTTGATGCCAGGCCTTTTGGCGATATCACTGACCCCATGTTGGGAAAGGCTGTTGAGCTGGCATCGGGAGTGAGTGTTGAAACCCATCAGACCGCTATTTTGAAAAGCACTCAAGGATTTACTTCAATCATCCCATACCAGATGGAACTGGATAAGAGATTGATATTCGATGGAATCCGAATTCTTCAGGCGGATTAACCGGTTCAGTAAGGTAACTTAAAAAGGGACTTCATCGGCATAATCAGCCCCGGCTCCGTTGTTTTTGCTGAACCCATCACCAATAATGTTCTTATTCATCTTTGAACCTTTAGTGACTGCAACAGGTTGCATTTCAACATCTGCAAGAGGAGTGAGGAAGTCTTCCTCAAGTTCCGTAAACTTGGCGAAATCATCCTTGAATTTAAGCAACACATCTCCGATGGGTCCGTTACGGTGCTTGGCAAGAATGATTTCGGCAAGTCCGCGCAGTGAGTTACCGTTTTCATCTTCCATCAGGCCGTATTTTTCAGGCCGGTGAATGAACAACACCATGTCGGCGTCCTGTTCAATGGCTCCCGATTCACGAAGGTCAGACAACTGCGGGCGTTTGGTGCCCGAACGGATTTCAACTGACCGGTTTAGCTGTGACAAGGCAATAACGGGAATGTTCAGCTCCTTGGCAATTCCTTTCAGAGACCGGGAGATGGTGCTCACTTCCTGTTCACGGTTACCCCTGGTGTCGGGCGTTCCGGTCATGAGCTGCAGGTAGTCGATGATCAGGATATCCACGTTGTGCTGTCGTTTCAGCCTTCGGGCTTTGGCCCGCAGCTCAAATACCGAAATGGCCGGCGTGTCATCAATAAAAATAGGAGCCTCATTCAGTTTCCTGATTTTATAGTCGAGCTGCTCCCACTCAAAGTCGGCCAGCTTGCCGTTTCTGATTCTGTTTGAAGGGAGTTCGGTTTCAGCCACAATGAGTCTGTTTACCAACTGCAGGGAGGCCATCTCAAGAGAGAAAATGGCTACCGACCGGTTGTGTTCAACAGCCATGTTGCGTGCCATGGAAAGCACGAAAGCTGTTTTTCCCATTGAGGGACGGGCTGCAATGATCACCAGATCGGAATTCTGCCAGCCGTTGGTCATCCGGTCGAGTTTGGTAAAACCTGATGGTATGCCAATCAGGCTGTCTGCACGCTTGCTGGCCTCTTCGATTTGAAAAATTGCCTCTTTAATAAGCACACTCACCTTTTGAGATTCCTTCTTGATATTTCCCTGCGCAATATTGAACAGTTCAGCTTCCGAGAAATCCAGCAAATCATCCACATCGGTGCTCTCGTCAAAAGCTTTAGACTGAATCTCAGATGACACCCGGATCAGTTCGCGCTGAATGTGCTTCTGGGCAACAATACGGGCATGGAATTCAACATGTGCAGCCGAAGCCACCCGGGAGGTTAGCTGTGTGATGTAAACCGGTCCGCCCACTTCATCAATCTGCTTTTTCTTCCGCAGCTCTTCAGTTACAGTAAGCAGGTCGACCGCCTTGTTGTTCGATGACAGGTCAACGATGGCCTGATATATCTTTTGGTGTTCTTCCTTGTAAAAGCTTTCAGGCTTGATGATGTCAATAATTTGAAGTATGGCGTCCTTTTCAAGCATAATGGCGCCCAACACGGCTTCTTCAAGCTCAACAGCCTGTGGCGGAACTTTGCCAAGTTCTATACCAACAGGTAAAACCGAGGATGATTTGTAAGCAGGTCTCTTTTGTGCCATTGTTCTTTCTTTAGAATATCAATTTTTCAAAACCACATGGGCTGTCAAAATTAGATATTGAAAAAAAGAATAGGCAACTTACCGCGATTTGTTTTTAAACAGGTTACAAACCAGCACAAGTAATTTTGTTGATAAATTTAGGGAAGCCGGAAAGTTAATTTGCAGGTAGTTGTTTTTTAAGCGCTCAAGGAGAATATTACCCTCAGAGTTGCGCGCATAATCTGATGACATGTGGTAAATATGATTTTCATATATTTATACTTTCTAACAAGATGTTATGAGAGCAGCAGGTTTTGCTTCCTTCAGTCTGTTTATTGCAATCATACTTACTTCCTGTTTCAGGCAAAAGACATCGGATTTTGTTGAAAAGGCTGAAATGCCAATGCTAATCAATGGGCAGGTTCCGGAGATGATCCGCTTTATTGCCGATTCCCTGAAACGGGAACCTGTTGAAAAAAGTGTTTTTCAGATTGGTATTTCAAAAAAGCCTGTTGTCACCAAGGAGATCCCTATGCCATTCACCCAACTGTCTTTTGCCATTCGCAAAACAAAACTCAGGACTACCTTGCTTAAAGGTTCACCTAAGGTGCTTATACCGGGAACTGAAGGAGTGAAAGTGCGCAACGACACCATAATCCTTCCCGTTATTTTTCCCGTCAGAAATCCGCCTTTGCTGGAAGCTGCTCCTTTGCGTTACTCCGAAAATGCCAGGATCAATCTTCAATATCTCAACGAAGAACACAATCTGGGTTCTTCAAATGTTTATTCCATCATCCAGGATAGCAGAGGTTGTATGTGGTTTGGAACATGGCAATCGGGTATTTGCAGGTACGATGGACAGTTTATCAGCCATTTTGCTGACGAACAGGGTCTGAGGACCCTTGCTGTTCAATGTGTTTTCGAAGACAGTAAAGGCAATATCTGGCTGGGTTCAAGGCGTAACGATCCCTTTGTGGTAAAGTTCGACGGGAAAAGTTTCTGTTATTATCAGCTGGTAGACAGTACAAAAGATGTATGCACAATGAAAATCGCCGAAGACGACAGGGGTAATATTTGGTTCGGTACCGAGGCCGGCGCATATCTGTTTAATGGGAAGTCGTTTAAGCTATTTTCTTCAGCCGAAGGACTCAGCGATATGGTAATGGACATCTGCAAGGATAAAAATGGCAATATGTGGTTTGCTACCTGGAATGGCATTGTTTGTTGGAACGGCAAAGCATTTACACATTATACTTTGGCAAACGGGTTAATCAGTAATAGTACCTATGCCATTACCACAGATGCCGGCAATAACCTCTGGATTGGAACTGATAATGGTGCATGCAGATTTGATGGTCGGGTTTTTGAGTCTTTTTCAGCAGCGGAAAATCTTAGCCATAACCTGGTTAAGGTAATAACAACTGACAAAAAGGGAAATATCTGGCTGGGAACGCTGGGTGGCGGTTTAAGCAGGTATAATAACGATGGACTATTAACTATATCCACAAAGGAGGGATTGCTTAGCAATATGATCTGGAGCATTACGGAAGATGATGCCGGAAATCTGTGGATTGGTTCAGTCAACGGAGGAGTGAACAGGCTCAGGCCCGATGGTATCAGACACATCACAGTTGCTGATGGTATAGGTTCCGGAAGTGTTTATCCCATCGTCGAACGGTATAATGGTGAAATCTGGGCTGCCACCCTTTACGATGGAATGCTTAAATTCAATGGTAGTTCATTCGGGAGAATTACATCCCGTGAGGGTTTACCTGACGGAACCCCCGAGGTGATCATGGAGGACTCCAATAAAAAACTCTGGTTGGGTTTCAATGATAGTTTCATTGCCACATATAACGACGGGCAATTTACCCGTTACGATACGTTGTGTTGTGCGGAGGTTCCCTATTCCATTAGCGATATTGCAGAAGACCCTGAAAAGAACATCTGGATTGCTTCACTTGGTGGTCTTTTCCGGTTCAACGGGAATTCGTTTACCCAATATACCTGCCAGGGTAATCCGCTTCCCGGAATGGCCATTTTTTGTGACAAATCAGGCACAATCTGGCTTGGAGAACCCAAATCAGGTCTGAAACAAATTAAAGGCAATGAATTGGTGACCTTTACCAAAAGCTCCGGATTTCCTGAATCGGAAATTACAAAAATATTCCGGGACAGCTTTGGCAATCTTTGGTTTGGCCTCTTCCATAAAGGAATCTGCCGGTTTGATGATTCGACTTTTGTTTACATTTCGGTGAAAGATGGGTTACATAGCAATTTTGTCAGGGATATCATTGAGGATCGTGACAAAAATATCTGGATTGGAACTGATAAGGGATTAAATGTATTACAACCTGCGCTAAACCAAAAAGGTCTGCCGGTGGCCTACCAAGTAAAATCAATGTTCAGGCACAACGGTTTCAGGGGAAACGAATTCAGGAACTTTTGTATCTCCCGCGACAATGAACTTTGGGCATCCACAGGGAATGGCCTTAACATCATTGATCTCAGCCAGTACGCCTTTTCATCGGACACCCCCCGGCTATATTTACAGGGATTGCTAATCAATCAGCAATTTATTGACTTCAGTAGAATGTCTGATACCGCCTACCAGCGTGTAATGCCATTGGTCAAACAATTGAAAAAAGAAAAAGATGAAGTTCCTGCCTTTTTTAATTTTCCGGTAGGATTGAAACTTCCTTACCGGCTGAATCATCTTACTTTTAACCTGGCGGCCATTGACTGGGCTGCTCCCCACAAACTGAAATACCGGTACAAAATATCCGGAGTGGATGAAGACTGGAGTGCGCTAACGGCTAATGGCGTAGCCGATTACCGAAATATTCCTCCGGGACGTCATGTTTTTTCTGCACAGGCAATTGGTGAAGCTGGCGTTTGGAGTCGTGAATTCAGATTTGAGTTTTTGGTGCGTCCGCCCTGGTGGCTTGCCTGGTGGGCCTATACTGGTTATGCTGTTGTTTTGGCTTTCATCTTTTTGCGATACCGTAAATATTTGCTCAGACGGGCACAGGAGAAAAGCGACCTCAGGGTAAAAGAAATGGAGGTCTGTAAAATGAAAGAGCTGGATGAGCATAAATCGCGTTTCTTTGCCAATATTTCGCATGAATTCCGAACGCCACTCAGCCTGATCCTGGGCTCTGTTGATGACCTTGTCAATTTCAATTTTACGGAGGAAGTTATTGCCAGGCCCATTCATGTAATGCAAAGGAATGGCAAAAGGCTTTCACGGCTTGTGAATCAATTGCTTGAACTTTCTAAACTCGATGAAGGGCATATGCGACTGCACCTGACAAAAGGCAATGTGTCCGAAGCACTGAAATATATAGTGGCATCGTATGACAGTATAGCCCAGCGAAAACGAATCAAATTGTGTTTCCGTGGGCCGGAAAATCAACCTGTTATATACTGGGATCAGGAAAAACTCGAAATGATTGTTCACAATCTGCTCTCAAACGCTTTTAAGTATACTCCCGAATACGGAAGGATTGATATTTTCATCAATATTCTTGAAGGGAATGAAAAGCCAACAGAATGTACATTTCCGGGCAGGAGCCTTTATCTGGAAATTTCTGATACGGGACTGGGAATTCCGGAAGAAAAACTGAAACGTTTGTTTGTCAGGTTCGAAAAGGTAAGTAATGATCATAAACTATATCATGAAGGAATGGGTATCGGACTGGCGCTGACCCGGGAACTCATCGGATTTCAACGGGGCCTGATTGATGTTGAAAGTAAAGTTGATAAGGGTTCTGTTTTCAGGGTTTATCTCCCTTGTGATGAAGCGGGATTTGAAACTATTCCCAAAGAAGATCAAAAACCTGACGTATTACATGAAACAGCTGAAATTATGCTGGAATCCTGGGTGCCAGAGCCTGATATGTCAGATGGAGGGAATGAAAACAACAGCACCCCCGTAGACAGCGATACGAAAACCATACTGGTTGTTGAAGACAACCACGATATGCGGCAGTATTTACAGTTGAAACTGGCCGGTTCATTTCATGTAAACCTGGCTCCAAACGGAAATGAAGCCTGGAAAAAAATTCTTGAGCTCATGCCCGATTTGATTGTTACCGATCTGATGATGCCGGAAATGGACGGTTTGGAACTGTGCCGGCTGGTTAAAGGCGATCAGCGGACTAGTCATATTCCGTTGGTTATGCTTACCGCAAAGGCAACTGTTGAAAGTCGCATTACCGGGTTCAATACCGGTGCGGACGATTACCTCGAAAAGCCATTCCGCGTCGACGAGTTACTGGCCCGGATCAGAAACTTATTGTTACAACGTGAGAAATTGAAGGAGAAGTACATCAGTCTGATGGGCGTTGATGCTGATAACATGAGGGTTTCCGGCATGGATGAGCAATTTCTGAAGAAAGCTCTTGCCGAGGTGGAGAAAAACATGGATAACGCTTTGTGGAGTGTGGAGAGTTTCAGTGAAGCCATGCATATGAGTCATTCTCAACTTTTCCGTAAGCTTAAAGCATTAACAGAATTGTCGGTCACCGATTTTATTCAGACAGTTAGACTGAAAAGAGCTGCTTCATTGCTGCAAAAAAATGCAGGCACAATAACCGATATTGCCTTTCAGGTTGGATTCAACGATGCATCGTATTTCACCAAATGTTTCAAAAAGCAGTATAAAGTCTCCCCTCGGTCGTATGCACTGCGCTTTAAAAGCAGGTAAGGATTTCCCTTAAGGTATTCGTATAAGTTCATTTGCAAGAATATTACCAGTTTTTGCCGAAATCGTTATAGTATTAAACGGCTTTCCTTCAGAATTTTACACTGTCGTAATAAGCGACATGAATGCAATAAGCATATCATTAATTATTTGTTTTTGAAAACATGAAGACATCGAACTACCTGGTTTCAGTCCTGCGGTTTTTTGCAGCAAGTTTGTTTTTAATAAGCAGTTGTGAAAAAGATGAAAATGATCCGTCGCCCGGCAATTTAACCAACGGGAAAACAACTGCTGTGTTTAATCCCGATGTATCCTATGGTACATTAACAGACCAGGATGGCAATGTGTATAAGACAGTTACCATTGGCACACAAACCTGGATGGCTGAGAACCTGCGCACTACCAAGTATAACGATGGAACTGACATACCCAATGTAACTGATAACGATGAATGGGCGACTTTAACAACTGGTGCATTTTGTAGCTACAACAATACTGCCAATATTGACAGCATAGCCACCTATGGCAGGTTGTACAACTGGTATGCCGTAAACACGGGTAAGCTTGCTCCAAAAGGCTGGCACGTGCCAAACGATGAGGAGTGGACAGTTCTGACCAACTATTTGGGAGGGGAAAGTATTGCGGGTGGAAAGCTGAAAGAAACAGGAACTTTCCATTGGAACAGCCCAAATACAGGTGCCACAAATGAAATTGGGTTTACTGCCATTCCGGGAGGCTGGAGGGACTATCATGGAAAATTTTATAGCATAGGTAATTATGAAGGTTGTTGGACTGCAACAGGATATGATGCCGATTGTGCATGGATGCGAAATATACACAATAATTATGTTGAAGTGCTCAGAGGTGATTATGCAGATAAATATTTGGGGTTTTCTATCCGCTGTGTGAGGGATTAATTACCTGGTTCATTGAGAATCTAAACTATTTGCTTCGTTTAGCATAATTGTGAAATATAGTGATATGGATTCGCGGGTCAATTGGTTAGATGACGAGTTTATTACTCAGGGGAATGAAAATATTAAGAATGATGAACATTGGTGAAAATAAAAATAAAGCTAAAATCAAAAAACCAATCTTTATGAAAAACATAACTCTTATTGCGTTCTGTTTCCTGTTTGCCAACAGTGTGGCACAGTCCCGAGGTGATATTCTTAACCCTGATGTTCCCATGGTATTTCTTGGCATCGATTTCTCAGGGATAAAATTCACCAAAGCAGAGGATTTCAACAATAAAGATCAGATTCTGAGATTTTTTGATGATATGAATAACACCTATGATACTGAAGGCTTGAAAAATGGCATTGGAAAAAGGTTTGATAAGAGCTATATGAAGAAGGATTTTTCATATGTAATGGCAAAGAATGCTTCAGTTGACTGGCAGACTGTTTATTCCGATGATACAGAGTATGGCCTGTCGGATGAATTGATAAAGGACCTGATAAAGGACCTGGCTGTTGACAAGGAAAAATACAAAGATCACCTGGGTTTGTTATTTTGCCCGGAGAACTATTGCAAAACCCATACGGTGGGAAGTATCGCTGTAGTTATTTTTAATGTCAACGACAACCAACCTCTTTTTATCAAACATTATTCATTTAAGCCATCAGGATATGGTTTTTTTTATTACTGGCAAACAATTACTCTCAAGGCACTTAGCAAACTTAATAAGATAAAAAAAGAGGTAGGCTGAATATCTGCAAAAGCCGGTTATGAAAACAATTAACCAAAAAAAAACTGACTTATGAGAATACTTTGTACGACTATGTTGATAGTCCTGTTTTTAAGCGCAAACGCACAGAACTATATCAGGACTGATTTTCCCATTGAGATTCCTCCTGGCATTCAAATTGCCGATCTGATGTTCTGTCCCGGCGGTGATGCCATGCTGAGAGTTGATTTTGAGTTAATACCTTTATCACCGGGTTTTGTGCCGGCAAGTGAGGTAGTTGACTTACGTCCCGATTATACCGGAGCCTATTTTAAGGGGAGTTCCTATTTTGCCGAAAACGAGTTGGCTGTGTTGTGGAGTTATTCAAAGTATGTTGGCAGCGAGGTCTTCGATTTCCTGTATATACAAATATTTGATACTCTGGGCAATTCACTTACGCCGGAAATAACCGTGGATTCAGTTAAAGGTGGCGGTTATATCTTTATTAACATGGCAGCATCACCTGATAGCGATGATGATTTGGGTATTGCATGGACTTCGGGCGATACGCTCTACTCGATATATTTCAATACTGTGACCCGGTTACTTTCTGATAAGCAAAAACTATTAACCGGTGTGACCATATATAGTGTTCAGATGGCTGATTTCATGCAAAATGGCGATGTGCGGATTATCTGGCATAATTTTGGAAACATAAGACACAAAAGACTTACGAAAACAGGCGCTGTTGTTAACAATGAATCGGTGCTATATGGTGATCTCAATTATTGGAGTTACACCAAATATGCTTCCAATAATAACGGTGATTTTTTACTGGCAGATTTTCATCGTCCTCCCGCCACTACCCTTTACGGTATTGAAACCAGAAAATTCAATTCCAATGGAGTTGCCATAGGTGATCCACTATGGGTAAGTGACTCGGTGCCCATTTCGATGTCTCACGATTTTACCAGATATGTAAGTGTTTCTATGCAGGACGATGGTAAATCCGCAGTATTATGGAGCCCTTACGGTTATGATTATACCAATAACAGGATGACCATGTTTTTATACATGCAATTCCTGGATGAGAACAACAACAGGATTGGAGAGCCTTTTCAACCGGTGAAAGTTAACACGGCATCGTACAACCTGGGTTACGAAATAGCGGAGCAGTGTCCTTTTGTAAGGCTTTCAAATGATACGGCATGGTTGCTATGGAGTAACTTTAACCGGGAGTTATCACCGGTTTTTTCTCAAATATACATGAATATTCAGCGATTGACTGAGCCGGTGGTTTCGGGGATTTCCACCATCACCCGACCTGAACTGAATCATTGGATTACCTTCAGTCGTGCTTCGGATGAACTCATGCTCACAATTGAAACGCTTGCCGCTTGCCCTGCAACCTTTGAGGTGATCGACATGCTGGGCAGGCCTGTCGGAAGTGCTGTTAACATGGCACTGCAGCAGGGGATGAACAAGGTATTGCTGAGCAATAACACCCTGCAATTGCAGCAAAAAGGTGTATTCCTGTATAGGATGCATGTGAATGGTAACTTGTATCAGGGGAAATTTTTGAAATAGATGCTCATCACGCCGTTTTCCGGTACCGGTTGATGGCCAGCCAGGTGAATGCTATGGCCAGTATACACAAAGCATAGATGTCGCGGTTGATGTCGTGCCACCCCGATCCTTTGAGCATCACCATGCGGTTGATGCGCATGATGTAGGCTACCGGATTGATCATGTCGGCCTTCTGTGCCCACAGGGGCATGCTTTCAATGGGGGTGAATATACCGCTCATCAGTATAAAGGTGATCATGAAAAAGAAAGCAATGAACATGAACTGCTGCTGGGTTCCTGAAAAGGTGGAAAGAAACAAGGCCAGCCCCAGCACGCCAATCAGAAAGATCACTGAAGCCAGGAATAGTAAGGCAGTATTGCCTTCAAAGGGTATGCTGAACAGTAGTTTGCCGATGACCAGTCCCAATGCCAGATCAAACAGTCCGATGAGCAGAAAAGGCACCATCTTGGCCACAATAAACTGGTATTTTCTTACCGGGGTAACGTTAATCTGCTCAATGGTGCCGCTTTCCTTTTCCTTTACCAGGTTCAACCCGGCCAGAATAAAGCCTATGGCCAGCACCAATATGCCCAGAATACCCGGCAGCATGTAAAACTTGTAATTGAGCATTTCGTTGTACCAGTACCGGTTAGTAACCTGTACCTGCGGCAGTGCACTTGCGACTTGTCCGCCAGCTATACTGGTCACAATGTTCATATTGTAATCGCGGATAACCCCGTTCAGGTATGCCCATGATAATTGGGCACTGGAAGCATTGATGGCATTAACGGAAACCATGAGTTTGCCGGTTTCCCCAGTTTTAATGGATCTGCCGAAGTCCGTAGGAATTTCCAGTATCAGATCGGATTTGTCCCTGTGCAGTTGGTTGAGCGCTTCGTTTTCCGAGAAGGTTGCCATTTTCGTCCTGAAAAATGTGGATCCTTCGAGTTTGCTGATCAGCTCCCTTGACTCGCCCGACAGGTCACGATCGACAATGCACAGGTCGATGTTCCTGATCTCAAAAGTCACAGCAGGCACCAGAATAATCATCTGAATGATGGGAATTCCAAAGATGGCTCTCCCGATAAACTTGTCCCTGAATATCTGCAGGAATTCTTTGCGGATAAGATACAGAATGGTTCTCATGGGTTTCTCTTAAAATTTTCAGGCTCCTTTATTATCATGTTTCACTTCTTTTTCAGGCAAGCCTGATTTTGAAATTTTTTACAGCAAGTCCGATAAACAGTACGGTGAAAGAGACAAGAATGAGGGTTTCTTTCCATACAAACAAAAATCCTGTCCCTTTGATCATAATGTTTTTAAGGACCACAATAAAATACCTCGGTGGCAGAGCAGCACTGACGAAGTCATATACGCGCGGCATGTTCTCAATTGGAAAAATAAACCCTGAGAGCAACACAGTAGGAAGCATCAAGCCTACCAACGAAATGAAAATCGCCTGTTGCATGTTTTTTGAAACAGTGGAGATGAGGATTCCCAATGAAAGGCTCATGAGTATGTACAGCATGGTTTCGGCCAGCAGCAGCACGAGGCTTCCTTTGACCCTTAGATCAAATACCAGCCACGAAAGCACCAAAATGATGATCACATCAACTATTGAAAGCAGAAAGTAGGGAAGTACCTTGCCCAGTATGATCTGAATGGGCTTGAGCGGCGATACCAGCAAGACTTCCATGGTGCCGAATTCCTTTTCGCGGGTAATGGTAATGGAAGTCATGAGTGCGCAGATCAGGATCATGACCATGGTAATCAGTCCGGGCACAAACATATACTGTGCTTTGAGCGACGGATTGTAGAACATCCTCACTTCGGGATGCACCAGAAGTTTCATTGTTTCCGGAGATTTCGTGAGTTCCCTGTTCATGTCGCCGGCAATTGCCGTGATGTAATTGGTGGTTAGTGTAGCCATATTGGGCTCCGATCCGTCGGCAATGATGTTGATGGTGGCCTTGCCTTCGCTGATCAGTTTGTGTTCGAAATCCTCCTCGAAAATTACAACCGCCTTGGTTTTATTACCTTTAAGTATGTTGTCAATATCCTGGTAACTAATGAGGTCTTCACCTCTTTTGAAAAAGCCCGACGACATGATTTTGTCGGTAATTTTCTGCGTTGTGGCATCTCTTGAAAGGTCGAGAAAAGATATCCGTGCATTTTTCAGTTCTGTGCTTACCACGAATCCAAAAAGCATGATCATCATGCCGGGAATGCCGAACAGGATCACCAGCGTGCGAACATCGCGGAATATATGGTGGAACTCTTTTTTTACAAATCCGATAAAGCGTTTCATTTGTTCTGTGGTAACGGTTATTATAATTAGGATTCGAATTATTTACTTAATCACCCTTCGACAGGCTCAGGGTGACATGGTTGTCATACCAATCGTTTCGTGTCATACTGAGCCTGCCTGACCGGCAGGCAGGCTTGTCGAAGTATGACTGGAAGAATTTTCATTTTGTTTACTTCTATCAGGGCGTGCTATTTTAACAAACACTTCTTCAACAGATGCCACACCATATCGTTTCTTCAGCCCGGCAGGCGTGTCGAGTGCTACAATCCGGCCTTCGTTCATGATGCTGATCCGGTTGCAGTATTCTGCTTCATCCATATAATGAGTAGTTACAAAAATTGTGATCCCCCTGGCTGCGGTTTCATAGATCATTTCCCAGAACTGGCGCCTGGTGATGGGATCCACACCACCTGTAGGTTCATCCAGGAAAACAATGCTGGGTTCATGAATCACAGCCACGGAAAAAGCCAGTTTTTGCTTCAACCCGAGCGGAAGATCAGCAATAAGCCTGTCTGCGTATTCACCGAAATTGAGTTTTTCCAGCAGCATGGCCGTTCTTTCTTTGATGACGGCTTTTTTCATTCCATATATACCCCCATACAGCATGATGTTTTCCTTTACGGTCAGGTCGTCATACAGCGAAAACTTCTGGCACATGTACCCGATGTTCTTTTTGATCTGCTCGGGTTGTTTTTTAGCATTCCAGCCTGCCACAATTACCTCTCCCGAAGTAGGCTCTGAAAGTCCTGAAAGTATTCTTATGGCAGTGGTTTTACCGGCACCATTGGCTCCCAGAAAACCGAAAATCTCTCCCTTGTATACTTCGAAATTCAGGTTGTCATTGGCCACAAAGCTGCCGAATTTCTTAACCAGGTTACGCACTGAAATCACAGTCTCGTTCATCTTTCTTTTTTTTGTGACTATTTGCAGGTGCACTATTGCTCTTTTTGCATCAGCTCCAGGAACCGGTCCTCAATACCAGCCTCTGTTACATCCAGGGTGGCATCGGAAATACCCAAGTTGTTCAGGTGTTTCAACAGATCCTTTTCATATTCCGTTTTCATGGTAAGGTGCACCGAATCACCAAACGGGTAAGCGGTTATGGTTCCGGGATAATCCCGCAGGACGTTGATGAGTTGATATTTGTCAGCAGCCTTAACACTGAAAAGTTTTCTGCTAAAACTGTCCCTGATTTTTTGGGGCTGATCCACCATCATGAGCTGCCCTTCCTGCATCAGCGCAACTCTGTCGCACCGCATGGCTTCGTCCATATAGGGAGTGGAAGCAATAATGGTGATGTTTTGTTCCTTCAGTTTGTGGAGCATTTCCCAGAATTCAGATCGTGATACAGCATCCACACCTGTTGTGGGTTCGTCAAGCACCAGCAGTTTCGGTCTGTGAATCAGCGCACATGAAAGTGCCAGTTTTTGTTTCATTCCTCCTGAAAGTTTCCCTGCCAGCCTTTTCTTAAAGGGTTCGATGTGCGAATAGATATCTGCAATGAGATCATAATTTTCGGCTATGGTTGTGCCAAACACGGTAGCGTAAAAGTTCAGGTTTTCTTCAACCGACAGGTCCTGGTAAAGGCTGAACCGGCCGGGCATGTATCCTATATGTTTGCGCAATTCTTTAAATCCTGCCGTGGAGTCGAGACCCAGGACGCTCATTTTCCCTTTGTCCGGAAGCAACAGCGTGGTGATGATCCGGAACAGGGTGGTTTTACCGGCGCCGTCGGGACCAATGAAGCCGAAGATCTCGCCTTCGTTCACTTCAAATGAAATATCTCTCAGAGCCTGTGTCTCCCCGTATTTCTTGCTGATTCCCGATGATGTAATTACCTGTTGCATGGCTTGTTCAGAAAATGGTTTCACCGGGCATCCCCGATTTCATAGCGCCGTTATTGTTGACTTCAATGGTTACTGCATAAACCAGGGTCACGCGTTCTTCCTTGGTCTGGATGATCTTGGGAGTAAATTCGGCTTTGTCGGAAATATGACTTACGGTTCCCGCGAATGACTGATAGCCCTTTTTCCCATCATCTATTCTTACGGTACATTCGTTACCGATTTTCAATTTACCGAGTTGGGCACCACTAACATATACTTTGAGTTTAATTACAGAGAGGTCGGCAATTTTTGCCAGGGGCTTGCCGGTGGCAGTGAGCTCTCCGGCTTCAGCGTATTTTTCAAGGACGGTCCCGGTGAGCGGACTTTTCACATAGCTGCGTTTCAGCTGTTCGTTTAAGGTTGCCAGTTTTGATGCAAAAACCTGTAATTCGGCTCCGACAGAGGCTTTCTGCGAATTGTTGGCCGCTATTTGCTTTTGCAACACTGCTACCTGGCCGGTAAGGTCATCATACTGCTTTTGTGTAGCGGCGTCGTCTTTGAGCATGTTGCTAATGCGGTTGATGTTGATGTTGAGATTGGCTATTTGCTGGTTTAAGATTTCGTTTTGCGATTCGATGGTCGACATACGCGTTTTCACACTGTTGATTCCCGCATACAGTTCAGTTTTCTGAAGATGGAGCAGGGTGGTATCAATGGTTGCTATTGTGGTTCCCTTTTCAATTGCCGTACCTTCTGTTACCTCAAACTGAAGGATGCGCCCGTTGGTTTCCGCAGATACAATCACCTCAGTGGCTTCGAAGGTTCCGTAAGCATCTGCTTCTTCGGATTGATGGTTACAGCCTGCCAGTAAGGCAGCAACAAAAATGAATATTGATTTGTAATTCATATGCTTGTTTTTGATTGTTAACAGATTATATTGTTTATTCAATTTCTTTTCCGCTGATGTTCAGGTATTCTATCCTGGCCATGGCCAGGTTTGTCTGATGAATTTCGGCATTGATCAGGGCCTGTCTTTCGGCATTCAGCTCATTCATGTATTCAGTGGCTGTAATGGTGCCATTTTCATATTGTGAGGCGGCTCTTTCGCTGATCCTTTTTCTGATAGCAATCAATTCGGCATCAGTTTGCAGCATCGACTCCAGGGTGGCAATTTCGGCGCTTTTGGCATCGAGCAGCCGGTTGAGGTTATTTGTCAGATCGGTTTTCCGGCTGTCGATCATGTCTTGCTGCAGGGCAACTACCTGTTTTTCGTTGCGGGCTTTGTTCCAGTCGAAGATGTTCCATTTCAGTCCGGCACCAACCGTATAATATGAATCGAATTCATCTCTGAAAAAATTGTTGCCGGGGGGATTGCCGTAGCCCAATGTGGCGAATGCGAAGGCTTTCGGCATCCTTTTGCTGCTGATCAGTTGCCGTGAGGCATCGAGCTGTTCTTTGCGCAGGTCGAAAAGCTGCAGTTCGGGACGGGCGAGTTCACCGGTGAGTTTTTGTCTGGTCGCGGGCATCGTCAGCACTATGGAATCGTCGATGGCAATGCCGGTCAGGTCGGATAAAATCTTCATTAATGAGGTTCTGCGATTCCGGTTTTCGGTGAGTTGCTGTTCCAGTTTGATTTTCTCGGCTACCAGCACATCCTGATCTGATTTCAGCAGCACGCCACTTGCCAGTGCGGAATTAACCGATTTCATGCGCTTATTGATCAGTGTCAGAAAGTCAGTAAGCAATACCTTTTGCTTGTCGAGCAGCATGATATTAAAATAGCAGGTGTTGATTTGTCCCCTTAATTGATACAGGTCAACCTCGGTTTGTTTCTCGTTTACCAGCAATCCTGCTTTTTCGGCTGCCCTGGCACCCCTGATGGCACCGCCGTCGTATATGGGCTGGTTGATGTCGAGTGTTATTTTATATTGTTCATGGGGCAGGGGTTGCATGGCATCAGCAATTCCGGGTACCGGTAAAGCCCCTAGCGCTCCTGATATATCCATAACTTCAGAATTATATAAGAAGGTTCCGTTGGCATCAAGAGTGGGCAACCAGCCTTTCACAAGGTTTTTGTCCTTCAGCTCCCACATGCTGGAGTAGGTTTGTTTCTCTGCTGCCAGGGGCGTGGCTGTGTAGGCTGCTTCATAGCATTGCCTTAAAGTTAATGCATCCTGGCCGATGATTACTGTAAGCCAAGGCAGTAATAAAATAAATAGGAATAAAGTTCTTTTTTTCATATCGGATTCAATTAGACCAAATTCTCAAATCTCATAATTATCAACTTTGTATTCTTAGGTATTCTTTCGTATGGCATTTACAACAAACTCACCGGCATAGTCCTTACGTTTCTCAATATATTCATCAAAGTCAAATCCCATTCTTTCCATGATATTCGAAACAAGTCCCCTGGCAGCAAAAGGGAAAACACTCATGGCAGCTATGGAAGTCATCAGCTGAGGAATATCTTCCTTTTTGATGTTGTATTTTTGCATTTCTTCCTTGTGCTGAGTTTCCAGCATGGTCCAGATTTTCTCAATTTCCAGCTTCTGAATGAATTTTTTGATTATAGCAGGATTGCGGTTGATTTCATTGAGAATAAAAGCAGGTAACCGGGGATTTTTTTGCAGAAAAGTAATATGCTCTCTGAAAAAGAACTTGATCTTTTCTTCAAGGGAAAGGTTTTCATCAAAAACAGGAGCAAATTTCTTGAACATTTGTCCGGCTATCATATCAAATACCGCGCTAAAGAGCCGATCCTTTGTGCGGTAGTAGTAATGCAGCAGTGATTTGTTCATACCGGCGCGGTCGGCTATGTCCTGCATCCGCGAGCCGTCCAGTCCCTTTTCGATAAATACTTCTGTTGCAGCCTCAAAGATTTTCTCCTCGGTTTGCCTTTCGTTTTCGGTCATTTGATTTAATCATTAAGTTTAACTAAAAAGATTAATTAAATAGTTTAACCAACTGGTCAAATTTCGTGTTTAATTTTGAAACCACCAAATTTTTATCAGTTTATTTTTTATTTTATTGAATATCTTACATTTGATCTGTACTGTTTAAATGGTAAAAGATTTTAAATACCTTTCAAATGAACATCACCTATAAACCTTTCAACGACAAATACCTTCCTGAGCTCATCACCATGGTTCACGCCCTGTACCTCGCAGATGGTGAGCCGGAGAAAATGACAGATGACAAAATCAACCATACCGTTGCTTTTTTGTGTGCCCATCCAGGTCATGGTGAAATTCTTTTGTTTTACAGCGAATCGGAGGTAGTAGGTTATGCCATCCTGATCAATTACTGGAGCAACGAGTTTGGCGGGAATGTGTTGTACATTGATGAGTTATTTATTAAGGAGGCTTTCCAGAATCAGCGGGTCGGGACGGATTTCATCAGACATTTGATCCGTTCGCGGTATAACAATTGTAAGGCCTTAAGTCTGGAGGTGGTGTGCATGAACGACAGGGCTTTTGAGTTATACAAGAGGCTGGGCTTTCAACCATCACCGAACCGGACGTTGAGGTATGTGGTGAGAGCGTAGTCGGGAGACTACGCTCAGCAGCAGCATAAAAAAAGCGTAGGCGGGAGACTGCGCTTAGCTGTCAGATTGCTTTGTTACACGCGCAGTGACGCTTTGTATAACATTCATTATTTGCTTACAGGCATTCACGGTTTCAATAGTACCGTCGACTCTGAAATTGATCTTGGTGACCTTTACACACCTCAGGTGGGTTTATCCGCCCGAGAGTCTACTGTCGTGATAATACAAGTACCACTTGCCTTTGAATTCTACCACATCATGTTCTCAGTTCGCCTTTTTCGGGTTGTTGCTATTCAAAATGTAAGGAACCGTAAAATGAAAGGTGGTTCCTTTGTTGACTTCCGAAGTCATCCAGATCTGGCCTCCCAGCAATTCGATGATCCCTTTGGATATGCTCAGGCCAAGTCCGGCACCCTCACGAAAGTGCATTTCACCAACCTGCCTGAATCTTTCAAACACAAGATCCTGTTTTTCTTTGGGAATACCAATACCCGTATCTGACACATAAAAACGGAGCATATTGTTTCCATCCGGATGGCAGCCGAGTTCAACAACTCCTTCTTTGGTGAATTTATAAGCATTGCCGATCAGGTTATTGATAACCTGCTTTACCTTGCCCTGGTCGATTATGACGTCAGTCAATGCGCTGCTGCAATAATTTGCCGTTTTGAACAGGATGTGTTCCTTATTCAGTCGTTTCTGATATTCTTTGGCGTACACTTCTATCTCACTGAATATGGAATCGAGGTTGCAGACTTCGAAGGTAACTTTCATCGATCCGGCTTCAATTTTAGAGATGTCCAGTATATCATTGATGATATTCAGCAGATCGTTGCCTTTTTGCCTGATGATCAAAGCATATTGCAACAGTGTTTCTTTCTCTTCGAAAGAATCTTCCAGCAGGTTTGAAAAACCCATGATGGCATTCAGGGGAGTACGGATCTCGTGGCTCATATTCTGCAAGAATGCTGTTTTCAACCGGTCACTTTCTTCAGCTTTTTCCTTTGATGCACGGAGTGCGGCAGTCCGCTCTTCAACAATGGATTCGAGATGGTTCTTGTATTTAGATAACTCCTGGTACTGAATGGTTATTTCTTTCTGCTTTTGTTCAAGTAGCTGATTTGTGTCAAGAAGTTCTCTGGTACGTTCTGTAACCGTTTTTTCCAATTCTCGCTTTTGATTTCTCAACATGCTGAGCCGGATTCTGAAAAAGGCAACAACCAGAAGTATAATAAGCAATACAGCACTTATTTTAAAAAGTAGCGTTTTCCACCAGGGCGGATGAATGATTATTTTCAACGTTTTCGGAGTTTCGCACCACACATTGTCATTATTCGATGCCATGACCATGAATGTATAATCACCATGGTTCAGATTGGTGTACCGTGCCGATTGCGTATAATCAGCATCAATCCATTCCTTATCGTAACCCTGAAGTTTGTATTTGAATTTATTATTCCGGGGATTCAGGTAATTAAGTGCTGCAAAGCTGATTACGAAGTCAGCATTCCTATGAGGCAGATCCACCTTCTCAACAGAACTGATGTGGCCGGTGAGTTGCTTGAATTTCTTTTTTTTTACCGGGCGAGGATTCAGTAATTCAAAACTGCTCAGTACCAGCTGGGGCGCAATGGTATTTAATTTGATACTGTCGGGATGAAAAAATGTAAAACCATTAGATGATCCGTAATACATGATCCCCTGATCATTTTTGAATGCAGATCTCTTTTTAAACTCATTGCCTGACAAACCATCTTCGGTAGTATAATTGAACACGACCGGATCAACGGGTAAATGAATACCATTAACAAACTTTGAAATACCTTTGTTTGTGCTGATCCATAAATTACCATGTGCATCTTCCAGTATTCCCTGTATGGTATTGTCGGGGAGTTGGTTTCCCGTAAGAAACGGATGGAAGCTTCCGTTGTTTTCATCAAAGTATTCCAGCCCGGCATTGGTTGCAATCCAGATGTTCTTCTGGCTGTCCTCAAAAATAGAAAGGATATTTCCGAAATCTTTGGTTGAGTCATTCAGATCGTGCGGGAAATGGATGAAATGGTCATTCTGGTAATCAAAAAGGGCCAGCGTGTTGTAAACCGAAATGTAGAGTTTTCCGCTGCTTGTAAGGAATATATGATCAACCATGTCGCCATGCAGTCCGTTTGGATTTGCAAAGTCGTTTAAATAATTGCGGAAAGCTCCTGTTTTATAATCGTAACGGTTTAACCCGCCGCCAATGGTCCCAACCCAGAGACTGCCTTTGCGATCATCAAGAATGGTGAATATGTTGCCGTTGCTAATGGATCCCGGCTTGCCATCAGGCATAAAGCGTTTGAAGGTCCGGGTAGCCGGATCAAAACGATTCAGACCACCTGCCCAGGTCCCTACCCAAATCATCCCCTGACTGTCTTTTAGCAACGCATATACCGGGTTGGCCGATAAGCTTTGCGAATCTCCCGGTATATTGTTATAATGGGTTGTAGTTTTTTTGTTTTTGTCATAAACATCCAGTCCGGCTTCAGTACCAATGTATAGCAGTTTCTCATCTTCAGCAAAAGCATTGATCAGGTTGTTCTGAATCTTGATGTTTTTGCCTGAGTTTTCGTTAACTACGTTAAATTTTTTCGCCCTGCTGCTGTAGTAATTGATTCCATTACCAAAAGTGCCTATCCAGATGTCATTGAATTTGTCTTCACAAAAGCTGTACAGTGAATTGTCACTCAAGCTGTGAATATCATTGGGGTCGTGCCGGAAATGTTCAAAAACCGGAACATCACCTAAGGTATAGTGATCCAGCGGCATTTTATCCAGCCCTTGTCCCGATCCTTTGCCAATCCACAGATTGTTATGCGTATCCACCAGCAACTTCATGATCTTGCCATCCATTACTTTATAAAATTCCACTGTTGGCAGGGCGTTTATTCTGAAAGCATACAGACCTTCCTCGGCATAAGCTACCCACAACCTTTTATTGTAGTCTTCCCGAATCCAGGAAACATCGTTGGTGGATTTTCCAACAGCAATATCGTGTGGTCTGTAATTAATGAATGAGTTGGTTCTTTGAACAAACAAACTGATCCCTGATTTTGAACCAACCCAGATGTCGCCATTTGAATCCTCAAAAACAATATTGATATAACTATGTGAAATACTTGAAGGATCAGCAGGATTGTGGCGATAAGAAGCAAGAGTTTCCGAAACCGGGTCGTAACGATGCAAACCATTGCTTGTTCCAAACCAGAATTTGTGGTCCCTGTCTTCAATTATGCATAAAACTGCCAATGTTCGCATCAATGCAAAGGGATGCAATTCATCATCCAGGTAGCTATATATGAATACCCCCAGATCGGTACAAACCCAGAGTTCGTGTTTACTTTTTTTCAGAACTCCTGATACGTTAATGTTTCCGATACTTTTACCGCTCATGGTTTTGGGCCGGTAAATGCTGAACCCATGCCCGTCATATTTGTTCAGTCCGTCTGCAGTGCCAAACCACATGTAACCGATATCGTCCATATAGATACAACGGATCCAGTTATTTGACAAGCCGTCTGATGCATTCAGACGTTTGAACAACACCTGGTTTTCCTGTGGCCAAAGATAGAGAAGCGGGCAAATGACAAACAGTATTGAGATTAGATATCTCATGTGCAAAAGGTACTGTAATTGAACAAGTAAATTAATGCTTTTTTTGGAAAAAAACAGCATCAACAAGGAGTTTCTTGTTCAAAGCAAACGTCATCTGAACAACCTAAAAGCAAAATCCTGCTTTAAAACCATAGGTAAGCAGGCCCCTTGTTGGCTTGCCCATATCCTCGGTATACTCGGCATTTCCAAATAAATCATTGGTTAATGCATATCCGGCGTGAATATAAGGACTAATGCAAAATGACCGGATCACAAATTGATAGCCGATACCTGCCAGAATTCCCAGGGATCCGATGCCTGTAGCCTGGTCAATACCATTGTCATCATAGAGGTCACCTGATGCAACAGTTACTGTTCCGCCATACCATAAGCTGCTTTGGTCCATTTTCTTGCTGAAAAAATGAACCGAAATGCTTTGTTCGGAATAATAGCCATACTGATCATGAATTTTTCTGGCTGAATTACCTGTCTTGCCAAAGTAAAGTCCAATTGCATATTTACCCTGGTTAAATCCCCTGGAGTATTCAACATTCAACCGGTTGTAACCGAATAATTGTATGGGGTTAACGGATAAACTATTCAGCCGGTCCTGACCATGGCTGCCAATGGCGGCAAAAGTCAGGAAAATAGTAATCAAGGTTCTCATGGTTAATTAGTTTGGATGGTTGTGCTACCACAAAAATAATCCGAATAATTTATCCATATCACATAATCATGAGAAATAAATGGGTTAACTTGTTATTTGTGAGATAAAAAAACTGATGACGCCGGTTTTATTGCTGGTGCTTTTGAGATAGTAAAGCTATGATTTTGCTGCATCCGCCATTTTTTACAAATTCAGTGTGTTCCTCAATGGTGTTGAAGCGCTTGCTGCATATTTTTTCGCAAAGCATATCACCACCTGTAATTTCTTTAAATTCCCGCAGCATCTCATTGGCAACGGGATTGGTATAAGCAAATTTGCCGGGATTATTTTTGCACCATTCCAGCGTGTTATACCAGATAGCCGCAGCCAATGCACCGCATGCATTTCCACTTAGCCCCATGCCGCCGGCAAAACCGGCAACCATGGAAGCCTGTTCTTTATTTGCACCCATTTTAATTACGGTTTCGGATGCACAACTTGCAGCATTCGCAGGAATGTCAGTCGATTCGGTCGACAATCCTTCCAGGGTGGCTTCGAATGCTTCAGGAGCCCACTTTTTGGCCAGGTTGAAACACTTGCTGTAAATAAAACCACCCATTATGGTTTTGAACATCAGTTTCCGCATTCCGGCTTTTGTGGTGAGGTCACAGCCGGTTATGTCGCGGCAGTCTGCCGACCGGGTACGTGAAATGAATGATTTCATTACATGTTGAGTGACTTTAATAGCCATGGCTGTAGCGCGGCCCGATTGACCAAACCTGCGGAACGATTCGGCTCCTGCTGCCATAGAGGCTCCCCAGAGCATTCCGCATTGGTGGCCTGTAGCATTTAGTCCTCCGGCAAGCGGATCGGAAGCACTTTCTTCGGACTGCCTGGTATGTCCGAATTCACGATTCAGTTGATAAAACAAGGTGTTTGAGCATGCGCCCTTTTTCATGAACACACGCCTGGTGTCTGTAATAGCTTTCATGTTATTTCAAATATTAATTCTTTGATTTCAATTCACTCTTTCCACAGTATACTTTTAAGGAAGTACCCAGGATGAGTTCATTCAGCTGCTGTTTATATGAAGCTCGTGATTGTATTTTTTTACCGTCCGGTTTGAGGTTCATGTATTTTAATCCGGTAATCAACCGGTCGATATCTTCTTTCCGGTTTTCAATGCCCAGGCTGATCCTGGTGATACCAGGCAGACTCAGCTTAGGGAGGAGAAAGAGCATTATATGCTGCAGACGTGCCCCAAAGGGAGGAATTTTCAGCAGGTATTTGACCATGATATGGGCGCAATGGCATCCGCACCTGACACCAATACCATGAATATCAGCCAGCCTTTCAGCAACGGTTATGGCTATCTTTCCATTCAGGTCAAAGACAATAACACCTCCTTTGTTAACAAATGCGGGTGAATCCGGATTGCTGATGCCGAAAAGTTTAAGCCCGGGAATCTGGCTTATTTCACGCAGGGCATACGATGTGAGTTCCCGCTCTTCCTGCTCTATCAGGTTTAATCCAATACGCTGCAACAGGACAAGGGCTTTGCCAAAAGCAGCTATTCCGGCTGCATTTTCCTCCCCCGACGATCTGATCACTTCCAGTTCCGAAGAACTGAACCTGAGCAACCCTTTCCTGGTTATCAGGACACCGGTTCCAAAGGGAGCATAAACTTTATGAGCTGAGCAGGCCAGGAAGTCTATTCCGCATAACTCCATTTCAACTTTTCTGTGTGCAATAAGTTGTGCAGCATCAACCAGCAAACGGGCGCCGTATTTGTGCACCAGGGTGCCGATTTGAGCCAGGTCGTTGAAAGTCCCCAGCACATTGGATGCCCCCGTTACTGCAACCAACATTATTTGCTTTTTCGGGTATTTTTTTTCATGATTGTATTCACGCAATAAATGCTCCATTTCAACAAGATCGATAAAGCCCTCTTCGTTGGTTTTAACACTGACCATTGAAATGCCAGGCGTCATGCGCCATGGCAATTCGTTTGAAGTGTGCTCCATGATTGTATTTAGCACTACAGGCTCCATTTCCGCGGTGGATTCAAGTCCCATACTTTCAGCAACCAGGTTGATAGCTTCAGTTGTGTTTGAGGTGAAGATTACTTCGTAATGGTCCGAAGAAGCACCCATTACATCAGCACAAATAGCTTTTGTCATTTCAACAATCTCTTTATGCACCTGTCCGGGTTGGGAGAGTGCGGTACGGAAGGCATCCCATACAGGCAAAAAAGTACGTGTACTGGCAGCGTTGTCCAGATTGACAAAGGCTTTTTCTCCCTCGCGGGTTGGAACAGACATGTTGAGCCCTATGACCGTTTGTCTGAGTTTTTCAAGCAAATCAGACCCGGCAAAGGCTTCGAAACGGTCATTCTTCAGGATGGATTCAGCTGTCAACGGCTGGCTTTTAGCATCATGAAATGTATAATACCCGTATTTTTTGATCAGTTGGAGTGCCCTGGCGAAAGCAATGGCGTTGACTATGGCAGGCGTTCCTGCTTCAAATCGGTCAGGCGCCTTGGCCCAGGTGATGCGATCGGGAGAGACAAGCCGGGCAGTGCCTCCGCCGGTTTGAAAGGGAACGATTCCGGAAAGTCTGTTTCTTTTAACGGCAAGAGCAACAATGCCAAGTGACAGACCTATTTCATGGCTTGATATACTTTGATAATCTGCCGGTTTGAGCTTTGATTTCAGTTTTTCTGACCTGCTGTCCGAACCAAAAATAACCAGATAACTGTTTTTGTCCAACCCGAGATATTCAAGCACCATCTCTCTGGCTTGTTCATACAAATGAGTAGTTACCAATGAGTTATGTCCGCTACCGCGGTGTACGTTCGAATAGGTCTCCAAAGCCGCATATACGCTTTGTTCCAATTCCCCGAAAACACTATTGTTTTCTTCAAAGACTGAATCGGGTTCTTTTTTTACATTTATAAATGAATCTATAATTGCATTCATGTCGCCGTTAAAATATATCTCAATTGAGGTAGAATGTATTACATGGGCAGTCTGAGACTAGTATTTTCCCAAACCCGAAATAGTTGATCTGAATATCAGTTCAACAAGGACCAGCAATGCACTAACTGTCTTTACGAGCATTGTCAAAACAATGATTGCAGCTCTTACAGCCGATATGATGAAGCATTTAAGGGCAGTTCCTGCCTGATAGGATGATCCCTGCGGAATCGCCGCTTCAATAGAGACATTATGAGCAGCTTTATCCGAAAATGTACTTTCACCTGGTTTTACCTGAAAGTATATGGGTGGTAAATATCTGATGTCAACAGCGGTTTTCATTAGGATTGTTTTTTGGGTGTTTCTTATAACCTAGTATATTTTGGTAATGTTCAGGGTGTTCTCTCCGGAAGTCTTGAAGGTGACGTATTTGATATTGTAATTCATCCCTGTGAATGTACAACCGTCTTCTAGGGTAACGAGCAGGGAATCACTCATGAAATCGTTAATGCTGATATCTGTACCTTTTGATGCTTTGACCGACCGGAGTGCGGGCATAGTAATTCGAACATAAATGCTGTCTGTGTTTGCTTTGGCAGCAACGGTATCAACCCTGAAGAACAAGGTCCCGTTTCTGTTTTCAATGGTGGGTTTCAGCGGTGAATCCTGATCAGCTGTGGATTCTATATGGCATTCTTTTCCCTGGCGTATCTTAACAATCCATCGGGATGAGAAATCGAGCCGCTCAAATTCAGCAACTGAAAATTCCCTGTAACGTTTTGCAATCCGGTCGTTCTGAAGTAATTGTTGAACTCCGTTTCTCAACAGCATTGATGCGGCAAAGAAGAGGACCAAAATCAGCCCTGTCACAACCAGTAATATTTTCTTGCTTGTTTTCATTATAAATGTCAGTAAAAGGTGTTTTATTCAATATCTGATTTTTCGTCACCGTTTTTCTTATGAAGAAAATCCCGGTAATACACCTGCAATTCATCAATGGGTATGTTCAGCAAGCTCATTGTTTTGAAAAATCTTGGCAATTCATGGCCGATAAAATCCTCTTTGCGAAGCTGCAGGGTTTTTTCCAGGCCATCATCAGAAACAAAATAGCCAATGCCTCTTTTATTGTAGATGATGCCCTTTTCCTGCAGATAATTGTAGGTACGCAACACCGTATTCGGGTTCACTTCAATGCTGACGGCCATTTCCCGTACCGAGGGAATCCGGTCACCCGAGTTCCACTTCCGCAACAGGATGTTCTCGCAAAAGTGATCCGCTATCTGCAGATAGATGGCATTGCTTTCCCCGAATTCCATATCATACCTCCTGCTCCTTTAGTCCGGCAAATGTGATCACCCAGCATAAGGGGGCCAGCACCCACCTGAATATCCACTTCAGAATCACCCACAAACTATACAAAGGTGTGCCGGTCATTTTGACGTACTGATCAATGAATTCGACATGCGAGCGAAACAGGTCGGACATGGTGAAGTAGAAAATGATTCCGCAGACCATGCCGAGCAACAATACAGAGAGCAGCGTTTTAGGCAATACATAGCTTTTGAAATGCACGGCTCCTGCCAGGAAGATACCTTGTGTCACTATGTAGTATTTGATGGCAGTAAGGGGAATTTTTCCAAACAAGTCAAAAGCCACGTAGGTTTTGTCGCTGAAAAAGATATGGCCCAGGGAATTTACCCCTGCAGCATAGATGACGAATACCAGGGTAAAGGCAACAACCCAGAAAACGCAGGTCAGTATCCACATGCTGAGAAACTTTTCAAATGCCGATGCCGGCAGCATGAGGTAATTGTGTCGTTTCAGCGTATTGCCCAAATCATGAAATGCCAGGCTGCTTAATATGAAACCACCGGCGAGCAACGCAACAGCATAGGCTACAGGATGTGAATTACATATCTTCTGATAACCAAAAGCCGAATCCATGAAAAAACCAATGATGAGCAGGTCAAAGGTGACCACCATGGTAATCAGAATGCCTTTCCGGCTTCGGTAAAGTTCCATCTTCAGCAGGAGCAGGAACCTGGATATATTGAATTGGTCTGAGAGGTTCATCGTATTAACTTTTAAAAATGTTGCTGATTCTTTCCCGGTTACTGAGGACGGCATTAAACAGAATTTCCAGATTCAGTTTGGTTTCTTCCTGGCCTGTGTTTTCTTTCACCACAGTATAACCCCCAAGATGCGGTTCGGAATATAATATGTGATCAGTATCGGTCAATTCCTTCTGACGGCTAATGGCAAGTTTTGCAGTAATTGATTCACAAGGCTCGTAGAAAATGATCCTGCCTTCATCCAGAATAATGATCGGGTCAATCAGGTTTTCCATATCACGTACCTGGTGTGTGGAGATGATGAAGCTGCGTTCTTCATGAATGGCATTGGCCAGGATCTTCCTGAACTGGCTTTTTGAAGGAATGTCAAGTCCGTTGGTTGGTTCATCCAGAATCAGCAATTTGGAATCGGTTGCCAGTCCGAACGACAATAGAAAGTTCTTTTTCTGACCATACGAAAGCGATGACAGATGCTGATTTGTCGGAAGTTTGAATTCGTTGATGTAGGTGTTGAATAAACTGTGACTGAAGCGGGGGTAAAACGGACTGCATAAACGTATATAGGTATCAATTTTCATTCTCGGAAGCGTGAATTCCTCAGATACGAAATAAACCTCCTGCAGGAACCGAGGCATACGGTCGCCCGGTTTAAAACCAGTGACTTGGAGTTCTCCGGATCCGGGGAACAACAAACCGGAAATGATTTTCAAAAGCGTGGTTTTTCCTGCTCCGTTTTTACCCAGCAAACCGTATATATTGCCGGGAGGCAATGAAAGATCAAGATGGTCAAAGAGTTGAGTATTCTTTCTGTAGCTAAATGACAGATTCTGAATATGGATCATTTTTGATTAGATGTTTAGTGTACTACTATACTAATACACTGCAATACTATGAAGTATTTTTGAGATAACCAAATTTTTTTCGTGTTTTTTGATGTAAGTGGGAAAGTTTGGTAATGAATACCTTATAAAAAAAAGACCATCAATATGCAAACATAAGATGATCTTTTAAATAGGATAACATATTATACAAACCCCGAGATCAGGATTTTTTCCTGAAAAGTTTTTGATATTTCAATCAGCAGACAGATTCTTCAGTCAATCAGTTTCGTTCCTGTAAGGATGATGCTGCGAGGTTCGGGTTGTTGCATGCCCGGAGGACCCAATCGTCGTCCGGAGGGTGGCATAATTTCCATTTTAAGCTGGTCACCTTCGAAAGTAAAACTGAAGGTTTCTGTTGATCCGGGGTTAAACATGGACAGGTAATAGGCCGAGAGATGGTCTACCGATGTCCAGGTGCAGATGCCGGCTGTATGAACCGGCGTGACCCCCATAGCGTTCGGATAAACAGCACGCGCAACCGAGAGGGTGCGGTCTGTCGATCCCATTAACCAGTTATCCAAACCAAACGGGATATTATGTATGGCGCCGGGCGTTATCAGTGTAAGATAGCAATGACCGCTGGCGTCGAAGCGAAACAATACTGATTGGATGCCGAGGGTATTTTCCTTCATCTGATATCGCCTTGTACTCATCATTACTTTATT
Organism: uncultured Bacteroidales bacterium; assembly: GCA_964560225.1. Classification (GTDB taxonomy): domain Bacteria; phylum Bacteroidota; class Bacteroidia; order Bacteroidales; family UBA10428; genus UBA5072. The sequence goes on along the minus strand of CAZLLD010000013.1, from coordinate 27,079 downwards.
GGTGGTCGTGGTTTCAAAAGGAGCTTTGATCTTGTAACCGGCTATCGCTTCATTCAGATTGAAGCTTTTGTCAGCTTCGAGTTTCTTGCTGCTCATAGAAGGCAGCATGTCATATATCAGTTGGTTGAAACCAGCTTCATCTGCAATGCTGCTGTGGCATACCAGAATGAAATCATATTCAGGAATTACCATGATCAGCTGATTCTGTCCGCCAATAGCCCGGTATGAGTGACAACGCCCCATCCATATCTGATATCCATATCCTTGCGAACCATCATCGGCAGCTTGCTCATTTTCTTCGGGAGTCCTTTCAGGATGTTGATATATGTGAGGCGTTGTTGCGGAATCAATCCATGCCTTATTGAGCAGTTGACGTCCGTTCCAGTTTCCCTTATTGATAAGAAATAGCCCCATTTTGGCCATGTCCGAGGTCTTCATGTGTGAGCCTCCATTCCCCATATTAATACCATCATTGTCCATTTCCCAAATAACATCTTCAATACCAATCGGATCAAACAAACGTGGTTTCAGGTATTCAAAAATAGTAACTCCGCTCACCTTTGTAATGATGTGCGAAAGCATATGTGATGCGGTAATATCGTATGCAAAAGAAGTTCCTGGTTCATGGGCAAATTCAGCCGCAAGGAATGAACGAACCTGACTTAGACCCGAGCCGGCATACCGGGTTGATGCGTGTCCGACCGACATGGTCAGCAGGTGCTTTACGGTAAGTTTGGCCAATTGGGGTGAAATGGTTGCCGGCAGCAAATCAGGGAAAAAAGAGATCACTTTATCTTCAACATGCAACAGCCCTTCCTGAACAGCAAACCCAACGGCCATGGCGGTAAATGTTTTGGTGGCTGAATACATGGCGTGTTGATATTGGGGGGCGTAAGGCGCCCACCAGTGTTCAGCAATCACTTTCCCATGCCGGATCATCATGAGTCCGTGTACATCATATCCTTTTTCTTCAATCAACTGAAAAAACCGGTTAATGGTACCTGAAGGAACACCCTGCTCCTCGGGAGTGCTTCTGAGCAATCCGTCATTGTATGAATAGGGAGATTTTATTGACTGGCAATGCGCGTTTATAAAACAATATCCAAAAAACAACAAGAGGAACCCGCGAATACAGAGGTGTTTACTTTTCATTTTGTTATATGATTAATGTCTGATTCTGATTAAAGCAGCATGCTGCTTGTGCTCTTTCATATTTCAAAAATATAGAAATTAGCCCGAAAATAAAGCTGATGATTAAGAATTTGTATCATGAGCGGGTTGTTTTTCGGTTCATAAATCAACTACTTTTACATACTGTTTTTTTAGCATTAACTTGCACTCAATAAAATCACATACCCAATTAAAATGAATTCTGCTACAATAACTCAAAAGGACAGGGATATGGCAAAAAAATGCGTGGAATGCCCTGTATGTTCAAGAGCACGTAAAAACCAGAAAGGATTCTTTTACTGGTTTGTTAAAACAATAGAAGGCGGTGCATGCCCTTATTGCAAGGCCTATGAAAAAGTTTATGGCCGCAAGGCGCATGAGCCTGTGAAGGCGTAATTGCCATTCTGCATATACCTTAATTGCCTATGCTCGCCAAACAAATATTGTTTGTTAGTCTGTTCATACCTTTCATTGAATGGTTCTGTTATGTGGCGGTGCGTAATGCAATGGTCGGTAAGGAACGGCCTTACCGGAAGCGGATCTGGCTGGGTTATGGCATACTGACGCTATATGTGCTGTTGAGTATGCTGGTCTTTCCCATCTGGTCGTCCACTCATTGGCCTTCCGGGTTGGTCAGGTTATTGGTAAATACCGGGGTGGTCGTGTTTTTTGGAAAAATGTTAGTGGCCCTGGTTCAGTTTGCAGGAAGCATTTTTTCAATGCTGATGCGCATTGCAACTGCCATTACTCAAGCTGCTCGGGGTAAAAAGACTGCACTTGAAGAAAAACAAATGGGCAACAAGCATGTTATTTCCCGTTCGGAATTCATTTCGCGAAGTGCACTGGTATTCGGTGGTATTGTAACGGCCGGACTGGGATATGGCATGACCAGAAAATACAGCTACCGTATAAAACAGATGCAGGTTAAGCTGCACAACCTGCCGCAGGCCTTAACGGGAATGAGAATCATTCAACTTTCAGATATCCATACTGGAAACTTACATAACAGGAATGCAATTGCTGAAGGTATTGGTATGATTGAGGAGTTAAAGGCCGACCTGTTGCTGTTTACCGGCGACCTGGTGAATTACCGGGCAGCAGAAGTGGAGCCTTATCTTGATATTTTCAACCGGTTGCAGGCTCCGCTGGGCGTGTATTCCATACTGGGAAACCACGATTACGGCGATTACCTTAGCTGGCCTTCTGAAGCTGAAAAGCAGGCTGATTTTGAAAAGCTGCTGCATTATCAACGAAGCATGGGTTGGCAGGTATTACGCAATGAGCACCGGATTCTGACATTTAACAACTGCTCGTTTGCACTGATAGGTGTGGAAAACTGGAGCACTCACCACAGGTTTCACCAGTACGGCAATCTGCAGAAAGCCATGGAGGGATTGAATACCGCAGGAATGCCGCTGCAATTACTCATGAGTCACGATCCCTCTCATTGGGATGCAGAGGTCAGGCCGCTTTACCCGGGAATAGGACTTACCTTAAGCGGACATACCCATGGCATGCAGCTGGGCATCAATACACCTGGTTTGAAATGGAGCCCGTCGCAATACCTGTATAAGCAATGGGCCGGTCTATACACCAACGGCAACCAGCATTTATATGTGAATACCGGTTTTGGTAACATCGGATATGACGGACGACTGGGGATATTACCGGAAATCACGGTTATTGAAATAGTCTCTTGAGTCTCCTGAGTCTTCAAAGTCTTCAAAGTCGTGTTAGTCTCACAGGCAAACGACTTAGATGCTGATTTAATCACTTCCGTATTATGAAATAGCAACTCTGCAACAAAGATTTCTTTCCGGGAAATTCACCCTTTTACTTTGACGATTATTAATCAATAAAGATAAAAAGGGATGAAAACTTCAAAACACGTAATTCTCGCATTTGCATTGATTACAAATTACTTGTCTGCTCAAACCGATTGTGTTGATAAGTATTTTTCAATCAAGCCAATTGATATCAAAGCAAAAAACACTGGGATTCAGCAATATGACGTGACTATAAAATGGCAGAACCTGGATGCAATCGAAGGTGCCAAGATCAATTGTAATGCTGTCAAAGCGACTCACATTATTGGATTGGAGAATGATTCGGTAAGTTGGAGAGATGTGAGTTTAGCACAAATCAATGATTTTAATCAGAAAGACTTTAAAGGAACTGATCTGCCTTCATTTAACGGATTTTCATACAAGATAAACGAAACTAATTTTCTGAAAGAGGATTTCTATAAATCTATTCCGCCTGAACAAAGGGATTTGGCCAAATCGCTTGTTTCCGATGCAGTTCAGATGCAGGGCCTGGCATGGTATGTCTTCGATAGTCTGGAATACAATAAAGAATTTATTCCGAAATATTTGGAAAACTATGAGTTAAAATCTGAAAACTGGGTAACATTCACAAGTAGGTACCAACGATTGATATGGACGGGTATTGCCAAATACAACAGTCAGATTTGTGCAATCGTAAAATTTGAATCGTATTACAATCCTTTAAAAGTTGACAATGAACAGATGTCGATGAAGGGCCGCTCATTATACTATGGCGAAATGTGGATTTCTCTGGAAAATAAGCAGGTTGAATATGCCTTTATGGTTGAAGATGTGGTAATGAAGCTTAGAAGTTCTTTGTCTTCGCAAGAACAATTAATTGACCTGCAACGGGAAATAGTTTTCAATAAAGTAAAATAACTTCTAAATTTAACGACAATGAAAAAGGATAAAAAAACAAGATTCTGGGTTTTATACCATGGTGGTTTGCTTATCTTTTGTGCAATAGTTGCCCTGGTGATAAAATATCAGCAAACCGGAAATGCATTGCATCCCACGGTTATAGTTGCATTTTCAATAATGTATATAATGTCGGCCTGTATCGGGTATATGGCTGTTTTTATGGTTAATAAAACAAAGAAATACAGTCAGCACCAAATAAATAAAAAGATTTTACCTGCATTATTGGTATTTTTTATCGGTGCCTTCTTAATCGCTAATATTTCAGTTACCTTAGGCGTTTTGGGCTGGTTTCTATATTCAGGAAGGGATCTGTCGGAATTTTGGTCCCACCTTTTCAGGTATGAGTTAAATTATGCAAGCGGAAAATTACTCATTTGGCTGATGTTTTTTACCATCGCGTTTTTCTATATTTTATGGAAGAAGTCGGTTAATAAAGAACAAAAACTGAATGAAGAAAACCTGAAGTACAAGTACAGGAACCTGAAATCGCAGGTCAATCCACATTTTCTGTTCAACAGCCTGAATACCCTCTCTGAAATAGTGTATGAGGATGCAAAAAAAGCAGACCAATACATTCAAAAACTTTCCGGAATTTACAGGTATATTCTGGAAAATGAAGATACCGACTTAATACCAATGGACAAAGAAGTAAAATTTGTGGAGCAATACTTTAGCCTGCAAAAGGAACGTGATAATGATAAAATACAATTGGAAATTGATATTCATGATGCCGGCAGGTATCAAATTATACCGGTATCTTTACAAATACTGGTCGAGAATGCCTTAAAACACAATGCCATGTCGAAGGAAAGTCCTTTGAAAATCCGGATAAGCAACAGTAATGATTATGTAGTGGTTTCCAATATCATCCAGAAAAAAGACACATTGGAAACCTCAACCCAAACAGGATTATCGAATTTGAAAGAAAGGGTTAAGCTGATTGTGGGCAGGGAGCTTATTGTTGCCCGGGAAGACAACCAATTTTTAGTTAAATTGCCTGTAATTATTGTGTAAATGAAAGTTGTCATTATTGAAGATGAACAGCCTGCTGTCCGGAAACTAACCAGGCTACTTGCGGAGACAGAGCCGGGTATTGAGATCGTTGATGTTTTGCAGTCAGTAGAACAAACCATAAACTGGTTCCTTCAAAATCAGGCTCCCGATCTCATATTCATGGACATACAGCTTGAAGATGGCCTTTGTTTTGAAATTTTCGAAAAAAGCCGCATAAAAACTCCTGTTATTTTCACAACTGCTTATGATGAATATATCCTGAAGGCTTTCAAGGTGAACAGTGTGGATTATCTTTTAAAACCTGTCGCATCGGGGGAACTACGAAATGCTCTCGAAAAATTCCGGGAGTTTCACAGCAAAAAAAATGATTTTGAAAAAATAGAATCTGTTCTAAATCGATTGCAACCCACAACAAAAGAGCGCTTTTTGATCAAGATAGGTGAACACTACAAATCAGTGCCGACAACAGATATCAACTGTTTTTATATCAGGGAGCGAAGTAACTTTATTCTTATCAATACCGGCAAAAACTATCCGGTTGAATATTCGCTTGACAGAATAGAACAATTGGTAGATTCCACATTGTTTTTTAGGGTTAACCGTAATTTTATTGTTAATATTTCAGCAGTTCACGACATCATTGCATATTCGTCCAACCGGTTGAAAATTATCCTGACTAACTCGAATGATAAAGAAGACATATTGGTAAGCAGGGAACGTGTTACGGAATTTAAAAGGTGGATGGACAGGTAGCTTTGATTGCGGGAGCATTTTACCAATTGCATCAGTTGGCAGAATGCCGGAATGAAACACATTGCAGGAACGTACCCTTCGACTCCGCTCAGGGTACGGAGAAAGACTCCGGAAACGTGCTCTTCGACTCCGCTCAGGGTACGGAGAAAGACTCCGGAAACGTGCCCTTCGACTCCGCTCAGGGTACGGCGGTGGTTGAGCCTGCCTGGCCGGTAGGCAGGCGGAGTCGAAACCACACTCATAACAAAACCAAGGATGAAACATAATGAAATTCATATTTAGCAATTCAGAAAAGTGTAATTTAAGTTTACGTTTACTTTTAATTATTCTAACAGCAGCTTTACTATGCTCTCCTGCAAAAAATTCGCTAAGCGCAGATTGTATCTACGCTTCTGCGATAAAACGGTCTTTTGACTAATAGAATCAAGAATTACCCTGATCTTTAATCTGATAACGCCAATATCCTTTGCCCGACTCCCTGGATCCTCCAACACAATGACCCAACTCATCTAATGATCACCTCCTTCAATCCTCAATAATCTGGAATGGTTGATTACTCATTCACAACTTTCTTAACCTTTGTGATGTGGATAGTTACATTATTTTTATCTTGCCTTCTGAATACCAAACCATCAATCATGTTGCAGATTATGGAAATATTCAGGCATTCTATGGATATGATGATGTCTTGTGCAGAAATTGAAGATGTGCTTAGCATTCTTGGTTATCTTGTACTGACAAGAGTACAAAGCACCCCGAAAACCTGCCTGCCACCGCACAGCCCAAGACAGGCAGGCAGGCGCAACAGCTTATACCATCAAACGTAAACCACAAACAAAAAACGAAGAATAATGATTAAATTACTTATTCATCATTGGAAAGAAAAACAACGGTCCCCATTTTGGCAGAAAAATATTGCACTAAATATAATCTTGGGGATTTTAGGTTTATATATGTTGTTAAATGTTTTACTCTTAGGTTTTCTTGCCGATAAGATAATTCATGAAATATACAAAGACAAAGATGTGGTTGAAGCCTTTACAGGATTATTATTTTATTATTTTTCTTTCGATCTGATCATTCGATTTTTGTTTCAACAGCTTCCTACATTATCCATTCAGCCTTACCTTACACTTCCAATCAAAAAAAATACGTTGCTGCATTATCCTTTACTGAAAAGTGTGTCAAGCTTTTTTAATATCGTTGCCATTCTTTTATTTCTTCCTTTCTTTATTAAGGTTGTATGTACTGCATACCCCTCTCTGTTCTGTTTGACCTGGATTGTAACGCTGTTTTCATTCATTGTTATTAATAATTTTCTGAATTTTTCATTGAAGAAATACTTCTCCAAACGCCCATTACTCATCTTATTATTATTGGCTTTTGTTGGAATGTTTATATTTCTTGATACAGCTGAAATTGTTTCATGCTCAGATTATTTTTCAGCAATTTTATTCTATTGGGCAAATACTCATTTTCTTGTCATCATACCAATATTGTTAGCTGTGTCTGCTTATTATCTAGCATATGTCCTTCTTAGAAAAAACTCCTATATTGAAGACAGAATAATCAATAAACGGACAAACACTGATAGCTTTGTATTTTTAAAACGCTTTGGAGAAATAGGAGATTTAATGCGAATTGAAATCAAAATGATTTTACGAAATAAAAGGCCAAAAACAATGCTATACGTAAGTATTGTGTTTTTAGCGTATGGATTTATTTTTTATGCAAAAGAGAATTTAGACAATTACCTGATGAATACCTTTGCCGGATTAATACTGACTTCAATATTTGCCATGAATTACGGACAGTTTATATTTTCATGGGAAAGTTCTTTTTTCGATAGTTATATTACAAACAAAATTTCGCCATACAGTTACATTAAATCGAAATATTTGTTTTTTACAATCTCATGCCTTTTATCGTTTATTATTACATTGCCATATGCTCTCATTAGTTATAAAATTGGATTTATCAATAGCGCTCTTTTGCTTTATAATATAGGCATTTCATCCATAGTACTGATTTTATTCGGCACTTATAATTCAAACCGCATTGATTTGGGAAGGAGTCAATTTATGAATTATCAGGGAACAGGCTTTACCCAGTTTTTAATAATCATTCCAATACTGGCCTTACCCGCACTTATATATTTAATATTTAGTTTTTTTGATGTCCCCCAATATAGCTTTTATACTTTAGGAATTTTAGGAGTGATAGGGATTGCTTTTAATAAATACCTTTTGCAAATGGCGACTAATCAGTTTATAAAAAGAAAATATAAAATGGCTTTTGGTTTCAGACAAAAATAAGAGATATGATAGAAATAGTTAACCTTCAGAAGATTTACGGAAAAAATGTTGCTTTATCAATACCTGAGCTTCATATTAAGAACAAGGAATTTATTGGTTTGGTTGGGAATAATGGTGCTGGAAAAACAACCATGCTTAGTTTGATTTTAGATTTAATTGAACCAACCAAAGGATTTGTAAAATCGAAGGCAAAACTTGTATCTGAGTCCGACGACTGGAAAAGTTATACAGGTTCATACTTGAACGAAGGCTTTTTGATTCCATTTTTAACGCCTTTCGAATTTTTGGAGTTTATAGGTAGTTTACATGGTAAAAATCGGGCTGATGTAACAAGCTTTTTAAAAGAAAATAGCAGCTTTTTTACCGAAGAAATTTCTTCAAAAAAATATAACCGGGAACTCTCTGCAGGAAATAGAAATAAACTCGGAATATTGGCTTCATTATTATCAGACCCGGAGATTCTTATATTAGACGAGCCATTTTCTAATCTGGATCCCAGTTCTCAATCCTGGTTAAAGTCAAAATTAAAAAAGCTCAACGAAGATGGGGTTACCATGTTGATTTCAAGCCACGATCTAAAACATGTTACAGAGATCTGTAATCGAATATTATTGCTCGAAAAAGGGATTATAATTAAAGATACCAATACAAATACAGAAACATTGGTTGAATTAGAAAATTACTTTAATGTATGATAAAAATTTCAGCGGTTAACAGGCGGTCATAAAACAATAGGAGCGGAGTCGTAACCACACCCATGACAAAGCCAAGGAGGGAATAAAATGAAATTCAAATCTAACAATTCAGAAAAGCACTTTTTTAGATCACATTTAATCTCTTTTGCATTAACAGCAGCTTTATTACTTACTTCTGCAAAAATTCTTGCTGATTGCAATAATAATTTTGTCAGCCTGGTAGTAGCCAAGGCATATCTCACAAAGAATCCATACATTATAGCCTTTTACAGCAGCATTGAAGGTCAGTCTTCTCACCTGTTCAAGGTTGAAAGGGTATACATGCATGGAGAACAGCTGACCGTTTCCGGTCCTGTTGTTTTATCCTGGAAAGAAAACAAATACGGGCAACGGACCTATAGCCTTCCCGATTCCGGTCAGGTTTTTACCGATGAACTTTGCGGCAACTACCATTTCGGGTATTACAAACCGATGCGGGCCGCATTCCCGCTTGGTAATCTACTGAGCCCTGCAGGTGGTTCTTATAATTATAGCTCATCTTTTTGGGCCTTTCCTGAACCTGAAGTCATACCTGATGTAGAAAAAGGATATGCAGCATGGCTGGAACAATTGCCGGAGGTCGTCAGAGAATACTGTTTATGGTGGTACGATAATGCAAGCATAGGACCTCCTGTTTTTCATGCGCTTATTGATAGTGTGTTATCTATTCCCGAAGGAGGTTGCAAAAAACCACCTGAATTATACGTGGATTATAACCATTGCCCGGGCGAAGGTTGCCAATATGGGGAATGGACAACCTCAGAACCCATAACAATTTATGATAAACCCAATGGAAGTAAAAAAACCGGAGAAATACCCGCAGGGGAAACTTTCACAGCCATTACCGGTCACGTTTACCTTACTCCTTTGGAAGTGATCGTTAGTGAAACCATTGAAGCCTATGATTCAATAGGCTCCATTATACTTGAGCCCGGCAGGAAGTATTATGTTCTGTCAAATATTGGTGAAGGACATTCTAAAGTATGGGTGAATGGCCGGATTATGATCTCCTCTGATTCATTTTATAATAACTCGCAGAAGTGGTGGGTTGAAATCAGAACAAAAAGCGGGAAGAAGGGATGGATTCTGTATCCTGAAACCGGGTGTATAAGCGGATCTGATTATCTTGGATGATCTAAGATCTAAGATCGAAGATCCAAGACTGGGACAAGGGACAAGGGACAAGGGACGAGGGACAAGTGACAAGCAGGGGCGGCGGCAGTAAGTCGCACTTCAACAAGCCTGCCTGCCTGCCGGCTCAGCATATAGTAACAGCCACAGTGGCAACATGCCATTATCATTATCTTATTGATAATTAGGTGCGGATTAATACCTTTGATAATATCATTTGATACTATCAATTGGAAGGATTATGGGATTAATCTGTACAACCTCATATCGGGATAGAGAAATTTTTTGGGTTGCCATATTTGTAAAGCAAATAGTAAGGAGACTTTGCATAAACTAAAGGCCATACTGATTTTTTACCAAAAGTTGATTGTTCCTGCTTCAATATTGACAGGATTGATTGGTGTCATGGGTTTTGGAATAACAGAGGAATTTTCTTTTAAAGTACTCGGAATTTCATATGTTATTTTAGCACTGTTATTTCATTATTTTATCTACGAGGTAAAGCACTTCAATGAGTACTATTTCTATTACAATATGGGATTAAACAGGCTTACTCTTTGGACTGCTAACTGTATTCTGAGCTTGATAATTGGACTTGTTATCACATTATTATGAGCAGACTGCATGTTGATAGCGTTACCAAAAGCTTCGGTACAACCCAGGTATTGACTGATGTCTATATTTCATGCGAAAAAGGCGAAATCATCGGATTACTGGGTCGCAATGGAACAGGAAAATCAACTCTGCTAAAGATCATTTTTGGTTCATTACCTGCGGACAACAAATTCGTGAAAATCGGCGATAAAAAAGTAACCGGACTGTTTGACAACCGGAAACTCATCAAATATCTTCCTCAGGATAATTTCTTGCCAAACCATATTCAGGTTAATACAATCATTGGATTGTTTTGTGATGAAGATAATGCAGGATTAATAAGGAATCATCATTTGATCAGGCCCATGCTTGATAAGAGAAGCAAACAGCTTTCAGGCGGAGAAAAGCGATTGCTGGAAATTTTACTAATCATCTATTCTGATTCAATTTACACCTTCATTGATGAACCGTTTAACGGTGTTGCCCCGGTTTATAAGACGAGATTAAAGAGATGATCAAGTTACAAGCAAAAAATAAGGGATTCATAATTACCGATCACGATTACAGAAATATACTTGATATCGCGACACGAATAATCATTCTGCACGATGGAGGTACAAAAGAACTTAAAAGTAAAGATGAATTAAAGTATTGGGGCTATCTTCCTGAAACAGCATAAGATTGTCACACTTCGACTCGCCTACCGGCATGAAAGCATATATTCCTGATTCACTGCATGATAATTCCGGGAGCTGTTTTTTCTGTCGAACTTCATGCAATTTGCGCAAAATAATTGTAAATTAGGTAATTATATTAAAATGTTTAGCCTTAATTGCTTCGGTTTTAAGATTTATTCGATAAGGTGACTATCATGGTAGGGTTGATAACCTTAGAAAAATATGCTTTATTAATTGCCTAAATAAAACAACCATGAGAACAAAACTCTTGTTTTTGATAATTGTAGGAGTTTTAATAATAGTATGTTATATCGTACTACACTCAAAATATAAGCAAAGCCTGAATATCAGCAATAGGAGAATAAATTCTATTGAATCGCAAATATTTAAGTCATCCGAAGGGGATCTTGAGTACATGCTTAAAGGAAATGGACCAACTATACTGATTTCGCATGGAGTAACCGGAGGTATTGATCAGGGGATAGGACTTTCTGAGAGATATCTTGGGAAGGGATATAGATACCTGTATGTCTCACGATTTGGATATCTTAAGTCTTCATTTCCGGACCATCCGTCCCCGAAACTACAAGCCAGGATATATAAAGATCTACTGGATTTTCTGGATATTGACAGCGTCTTTGTACTTGGGAATTCTGCAGGAGGAGCTTCTGCAATTAACTTTGCTATTGACTATCCCGCGAAATGCCAGGGATTGATTCTTCTGTCTTCTATTGTTCCGAGAAATGATAATGATTTACCACCAAAACTATTTATGAAAGCGATCTTTGGATCTGATTTTCTGTATTGGGTAACTATTAAGTTATTTGGAAGAAGCATGTTGCATATGTTTGTCCCAAAGTCTATCAATGATAATATTTCTAAAGACGAGAGAAATAATCTGATTCGGGAGGTCTTGTTATCCGGATTTCCAGTGTCACAGCGTAAGAAAGGAATTCTGTTTGATACGTATATTTCAAATCCTTCAATGAATGAAAACCTTGCATACGGTAAAATCAAGTCCCCCACACTAATCATTCATGCTGTTGATGATCCTGCTCCACCAATTGAAGGCGCACGTTATATTTCCAGAAGTATATCCAATAGTGAATTCATAACATTTGAAACAGGTGGTCATTTGATATTGAATCACGAAAAAGAGATAGGGAGTGCAATTGACAGTTTTATTTACCGATGATTTTCTGATATAGGTCTTTTTATTACAACCAACCATAACAACCTGTAGTAAGCACTCTTTCAGCCTGCCGCTGCACCTGCTCCTGCCACTGCCACTGCTACACTGCCACCAGCCCCCTGCTATGCCCCGTTACACATTCTCCACCTTGCGGAGTAACAATAAAAGTATTTTCAATACCCACCACGCCCACTTTTTCGATACCCTTTTTGGGCTCGAGGGCCATCACCATGTTTTCTTCAAACGGGGCGTCAAAGCCTTTTGCAATTACCGGCACTTCGTCAATGATTAGTCCCACGCCGTGACCGAGGAATTTCACCTGCCGGTTCCCGAAGCCCATGAAGTTTTTCAGAAATCCGGGAGTTAGGCTGTTCATGGTTTCTTCATATAATACCGATGGAATAACCCCCGGTTTCAGTTGTGATGCCAAACGATCCTGTATGTCGACACACCGGTTGTGTTCTTCCTGTACTTTCTGATCGGGTTTGCTGCCAAAGATATAATTGACGGTTTTGTCGGTATGATAACCGTCCACGCCAAAACCTATGTCGACAAATACCAGGTCGCCTTTTTTCAGTTTCCGGTTCCGGTTGCCGATATGCGGCACGGCCGGGCTCATGCCGTAGTTGCCGCCCGGGCCGTTAAAGCTGGTAGGGTAGAGGCTGCTCTCGCCAAAAGCAATGTGGCCAATGCCAATTTCGGTGTCGAACATGCCAAAGCGGGCTACACCGTGATGCCCAAGCTGAAGCATCTGTTCATAAAGCACCCCTGCAAGGTCAACTTCGCTCATGCCTTCGCGGAGGAGTTCGGGAACCTTTTCTTCGAGGACAATCCGGTGCAACTCGCCTGATTTTCGGATCAGGTTGAGTTCATAGGCACTTTTAACCGACCTGACCAGGGCAACCTGACTGTCGAGTGACAGGGCTTCGTGAAAGGGAAAGTATTTTTGCAGTAGCTTCATAAAGGCCACCGGAATGAAGGACGTTTCGAGGTGAACCCGGTCAGGAATCGAAGAGTAGAAAGCTGCTGCATCCCGGAAGCTTTCCATGGGCCGGATGCGTGCAAAAAGCGATTCGCTGACGGCACGATCGTAACTCCTGCGAACCCACAAAACCGGCTCACCCTCCCGGGGCACGATGAGCATGCCCTCCTGCATGGTGCCGGTAAAGTAATAGAGGTTGATTTTGTTGATGATTATGGCCATTTCCCAATGCGGACTGGAAGTATTCATGATGCTGATAAACCTGGGAAGTCTTGAGTTCAGCTCGGAAACAGGGACCTGATTGAACATATGATTTGTTTTGAGGTAAAAGTAAAAAAGTAATTTTTAACAGCGGATTTTTTCCGGTTATCTTTGCACTTTTTGAAATAAAAGGAATGATGAGCGAATTTGATACAAAGGCCAGGGGATGGGACAATGAACAGCGGCATATCGACCGTGCTGCAGCTGTTGCAGCTGAAATAAAAAAGCGGATTCCGTTGAAACCCGGAATGAAAGCGCTGGAATACGGATCGGGAACCGGACTGCTCAGTTTTGCTCTGAAGGATGCCTTTTCAGAAATTATTCTGATGGACAACTCTCAGGAAATGATCCGTGTTTGTGAGGAAAAAAGCACTTACTATCAGACACCCCATATCCGACCTGTGTGGTTTGACCTGGAACATAAGATCTATCCGGGAAAATTTGATATCATTTACAGCCTCATGGTACTGCATCATGTTACCGATGTGGATACATTGCTCAACAGATTCTCAGGCATGCTGAATCCGAATGGAATTATAGTAATATCAGATCTGTATGAAGAGGATGGCTCGTTTCATGATTCCGATAATGTTCATAAAGGATTTGATCCGGACAAGCTTTTAGATGTGCTTGAAGGCAAAGGATTCAACAGAGGCCAATATTCGCAGTGCTATCATGTAAAGCGCCCCAACGGCCGGGAGTATCCGGTGTTTCTGTTGTGGGCGGAGATGAGGGCCAATGGCCTTTAGCGATTGGCCTTTTGCTAATAATGCGAATTATTTGCAGGATAATCTGTCTTATACGATGCTGTGTAAAAAGTCAGAAAATATGCGTAGTCAGGAGACTACGCTCAGCGCTCAAGATTGATGTTCAGTAAAATGCGCTAGGCGTAGTTTGCAGCCATAACCGTCAACTTAAGGATGCATATTGTTGAAATTAATTAATTTACATACGGCGACATCAATATCATTGCGACCAACGCGGAGCATAGCGATGTCCCCCGCTGGCGGGGGCCAGGGGGTGGAATTACATGAATGACTGCTATAATTAGTATTATAAAGATAATCCAGGAATTTGTTTGGAAATAATCAAGTAGTGCCCTGTATTCCTCCCCCAGCCCCCTCCAGAGGGGGACAGCACATTTCCTAAACTTATCTCAAATTAATAAAGCGAAATCTTGATCTAAAGAATAATTTCTTAAGTTGACGGCTATGCTATGACACCTAAGCTACAGCCTATGGCCTTTAAGCCTAAGCCAATAACCTACACCCTGCAATCTCTACTAAAAATGATGTGAATCACCTTTTCTTTTTTGTAATTATAAACAAATGTTCATTATATTTGTATCGAACAAATGTTCATAAATATGGCCCGACCCAAACGAATCAGAAAGGTGGTAAATCCGCCTCATTTCAAAGGTTATTTACCCATAGGTTTGCCTGAAGAACACCCGGTAGTACTCAATTTTGAGGAATACGAGGCCATCCGGCTTTGTGATCACAACCTGCTCGACCAGGCTTCAGCGGCATTAACAATGAGTGTTTCCCGTCCCACTTTCACCCGCATCTATGAAAGTGCCCGGCGCAAAGTGGCTGAGGCTTTTGTAAAAGGACGGCCGATCGTTTTTGAAGGAGGGAAGGTATACTTCGACAGCGACTGGTATGCCTGTAATACTTGTGGGTGCTGGTTCAACCATCCCGAAAAGCATACTGCCGTTTCCTGCTGCGCATTATGCGGCTCGGTTGCCATTGAACAATTTGATAAAGAAGAACAATTAACCAATCAACATAAAAATATTCTGGCACATGAAAGTTGCGATAACATCAACCGGCAGTAGTACAGATGCCAAAATCGACAGTCGTTTCGGCCGTTGTTCCTATTTTGTGGTTTATGATACGGAAAGCGGTTCCACCGAATTCATTCCGAATCCTAATCTTGAGAGCATTGAGGGAGCTGGTCCTGCCTCTGTACAACTGGTCGCCTCCAAAGGCGTTTCCAAAGTGGTGTCGGGAGAATTTGGGTCAAAGGTTAAATCTATATTTGATCAGCTTAAGATACAGTTGATTGTGGTTAATGATCCTTCGAAAAAGATCAGTGACATTATTGAGCTGTTGAATCATAAATAAAGAAACAACCCTCCTTCGCTAAAGCTACGGCGGGCAATGGAACCAAGAACCAGGAAGAATTAAACTGTAATATATAACTATGAAAAATATCGTTGCAATTCCTTTGGAAAACGGCAGGCTGTGCTCACACTTCGGACATTGTCAGCAATTTGCCATTATTGATGTAGAAGATAAAAACATTGTAGGTGAAAAGCTATTGACACCTCCGCCTCACGAGCCGGGTTTGTTGCCCGCATGGCTAGCCGAACGCGGTGTAACCCATGTTATTGCCGGAGGTATGGGACAACGTGCCCTGGATCTTTTTGCAGGACAGAACATTCAGGTGTCTGTTGGGGCACAGGTTAAAAGTCCCAAGGATTTGGTACTCGACTGGTTGCGCAATACCCTGGTAACCGGGGATAATGCCTGCGATCAT
The DNA here is from genome assembly GCA_964560225.1 of uncultured Bacteroidales bacterium. GTDB lineage: Bacteria > Bacteroidota > Bacteroidia > Bacteroidales > UBA10428 > UBA5072. The sequence goes on along the minus strand of CAZLLD010000013.1, from coordinate 10,968 downwards.
TAGTAAAAATGAAGATTGCCATAGCCAGCGGCAAAGGCGGAACCGGTAAAACCATGGTGTCTGCCAATCTCTTTTTTTCCCTCCATAGTGCGGGAATGAAGGTGTCATTGGTGGATTGCGATGCGGAGGAACCCAATGCTGCTGAATTTATTTCGGGTGTAAGTATGGGTGCTTCGGTGGTAAGCCAGAATCTGCCGGTGATCAACACAGAGAAATGCACGTTCTGCGGAAAATGCTTTGAGTATTGTAATTACCATGCCATCGTTTTTCTACCTCCTGCAAATTTTATTCAGGTGGTGGGTGATTTGTGTCACGACTGCGGAGCCTGCGTTTATGCATGCGGGTTTGGTGCCATAACGGAGATCAACAAAGAACTCGGCAAGGTTCATACAATGCAGGTTAACGGGCAGTGCCGGCTCATTGAAGGAAGGGTAAATGTAGGTGTGTATTCACCGGTGCCGGTCATTAAAAAGGCTATACAATCACTTAACGGAGAAGACATTGCAATTTATGATTCTCCTCCTGGCATATCCTGTCCCTTTATTGCTACTGTGGTACGTGCTGATTATGTGGTACTGGTTACGGAACCTACACCCTTCGGATTGAACGATCTGAAACTTTCAGTTGCCACCCTGGAGCAACTGGATAAGCCTTATGGGGTTATTGTTAACAAGGCCGGATTGGGGAACGGGGAGGTTTATAGCTGGATTGCTCAAAAGAATATACCCTTGCTTATGGAAATACCTTTTGACAGGGAAATAGCGCGGATTTATTCCGAGGGTCGATTGCTGGCAAAAGAAAGGGAGGACTATCGGAAACGATTTTTGGGTTTGGCAGAGCGAATCAAACTTGAATTGCCATGAACGAGATTGCCATTTTAAGCGGTAAGGGAGGAACCGGTAAAACGTGTTTGAGCGCGGCATTTGCTACATTATGCAGTAATGTGGTGGTAGCCGATTGCGACGTGGATGCTGCAAATCTTTACCTGATATTGCAACCCGAAAACCAGGTGGAAGAGGTTTTTGTATCGGGACAGAAGGCAGTAATCAACAGAGAAACGTGTACGGATTGCGGAGTTTGTACTTCCTATTGCCGTTTTGATGCAATCAGTAATATAAATGGAACTGTAGAAATTCTGGAAACATCCTGTGATGGCTGCATGCTGTGTATGCGTGTTTGTCCCGAGAATGCAATAACCATGGCAATTAGCGACAATAGTCGTTGGTACTCGGGAACATTCAGAAACGGGAATATGGTGCATGCCCGCCTGGAGCCGGGAGAAGAAAACTCAGGAAAGCTGGTCAGTGTTGTCCGTAAAGCTGCCCGTGAGCTGGCCAAAAAAAACGGGGCTGAAACTGTCATCATTGACGGACCTCCCGGTACCGGTTGTCCTGCCATTGCTTCACTTACCGGGGCAAAAAAAACGATTATAGTTGCAGAGCCTACTGCCTCGGGTTTTCACGATATGAAGCGTATTATTGAATTGGCAGGAAATTTTAGCATCAAAACCTATGTCGTCATCAATAAGTACGATCTGAACCAGGATGTGACAGATCAAATTGCCGGCTGGTGCCGGGAAAATCACCTCCCTGTTGCTGGTAAACTCGCTTTTGATCCTGAGATGGTGGAAGCCATGCTGCAGTGCAAGAGCATAATTGAATTTAATCCGGCATCGGATGTGAGCCGGGAAATTATAACTATTTGGAATAAGATTGAAGAAAATGAACAAACAACAGACTATTGAAAAAACAAAGTTGCCGAATGTTAAAAACATCATCATTGTGGCATCGGGTAAAGGCGGAGTTGGTAAATCAACCGTAGCTGCCGGACTGGCATTATCACTTGCCATGGAAGGGTATGCAACCGGCTTGTTTGATGCAGACCTTTACGGGCCCTCTGTTCCGGTATTGTTTAATTTACAGAATGAACGGCCTGCTGCGCATGAGGAAGACGGCAAAACACGGATAGAACCCTTTGTAAGACTGGGTATTAAACTGATGTCGCTGGGTTTTTTTATTGACAGCAAACAGGCTGTTTTATGGCGGGGTCCCCTGGCATCCAATACCCTGAAACAGTTGGTAAACGATACCAGCTGGGGCGAACTTGATTACCTGATTATTGATACACCTCCCGGTACCGGCGATATTCATATTACACTTTTACAGCAATACGAAATAAGCGGTGTTATTGTGGTTACCACACCCCAGCACATCGCACTGGCCGATGTGGAAAAGACAATTTCCATGTACCGCGATGAACATGTGGGAGCAACGGTGTTGGGTATTGTTGAGAATATGTCGTGGTTTACTCCTTCGAAACACCCCGATGAAAAGTATTTTCTCTTTGGAAAGGATGGAGGAAAGAAACTTGCCGAAACATTTCAGGTACCCCTGTTGAGCCAGATTCCTATGGATGAGACCATTTGCACAAGCTGTGATGGAGGAAGACTGGATGAGCTCTTTACCAACCCGGGTGTCAGATCGGGTTTTGATGTATTGCTGAAAACCATTACCCATAAAAGCAGCATGAATGTAAACTCTTAATATAACAGTCATGAAAACGACACGAAAGGTTCTTTACCGGATGTTTTTATTGCTAATTGCAATTTCAATTAGTTGTTGCGCGTCACAACGCAAGCATCATAAAGCAGTTCCGTGTCCCTGTGAAAAACAAAACAAAAGATAGTTGCTATGATTGAACATGAATTTCAGTTCAGGGTCAGGTATCCCGATACCGACCAAATGGGTACCGTACACCATTCGAATTACGTTAAATATTACGAAACTGCCCGGTGGGAGTTGTTTCGCAGTATTGGCATTTCCTATCGTTCGGTTGAGGAAGCGGGATACATGTTGCCTGTAACCCGTATGAATTTCAAGTTCATGAAAACCATTCACTATGATGATCTGCTGACAGTGAAAACTACGCTAAAACAGATGCGGGCCGCACGAATCTGGTTTACCTACAGGCTTTATAATATAGCCGGTGAACTGGTGAATGAAGCCGAAACAGAACTGGCCTTTGTGCAGCGTGATAACTGGAAGCCCTGCGTGGCTCCTGGTTTTGTGGTTGATGCCATTAATGAACATCAGACCGGAGCGTTACTTCATGCCTGAGGCGAATCAACAATACGCATAAATACCTATACACTTTTGGTAAAACACTTGATGGGTATAAGGCAGTTACTTTTTACATTTGTTAGTTATCAAGAGTAGCGCATTATGAGTAAGCTGGTTGAACAACTTAAATCCGATTTCCGGATGATAGAGGGATTAAAGGCCTGTATCAACTGCGGTACCTGCACTGCCATTTGTCCCGCAGCGGGAGTGAGCGATTACGATCCGCGGATGGTCGTAGATATAGTACAGGAATATAATGAAGAATCATTAATCTCCTTGCTGAAATCAGATACCATCTGGAGATGCGGAGAATGCTTGTCGTGTAAAACCCGTTGCCCCCGGGAAAATGTGCCGGGTTATGTGATTCAGGCACTGCGTTCCCTAGCCATTGATACAGGTTATTTCATGGAGAGTGAGCAGGGGCGCAAGCAATTGGCATTGAAACGTACCATTGGAGAACATATTTTGCAATATGGCTATTGTGTTTATGTAGATGAGGTAAATACCGAAATGTTTCCGGAACAGGGACCAGTCTGGGACTGGCTTCAGAAAAACAAGGAGCAGGTGCTGGAACGGGTTGGAACCAGTTATGGCAAGGAAGAAAGCGGAGCCCTCCGGAAAATTCCCGGAGAATCCATGAGCAATCTGAAGAAAATTTTTGATGAAACCGGTGCCACTGCACGATTCGAAAAAATAGAGGAGCATGCAAAGCAATTTGCATTAAAGGAGGGGATCGAATTCGATGAGAGCAAGCAATGCGAGTATTTTAGGAAGATGTACGGAGAGTAAGAAACTGATCCATGAGACCACTGATTAAAAATAAAAACTGGCAGGCTTACCAGAAGGAAATAGCCGATGACCGGTATTATTTTGCCCGAAGTTGCATCAGGCAGAATGTGTTTCCGGCTGCTGAAGATATTTTTCTTAAAATCCTGGGCAAAGAATTGGGCAAGGATATCTTTGACGATGTCAGGCAAACCACCTGCACAGGGATTGCCTATCATTCGGGGCTGATTCCTTTTGAAACCACCATGACTGTTGTGGCGCATCAGTTTGCACTGATGAATGAAGCAGGTTATGAGAATTTTGTTTGCTCCTGCGTAACCTCATTCGGAATTTATTCTGAAGTATTGGAAACCTGGGCGTTTTTTACGGATACCCTGGAAAGAACGCGCGAGGCCTTAAAAAGATCCACCGGTAAAACATTCGAGATTCCTAAAAACCTGGTACATGCCAGTGATGTTATTTTTAAGTTCCGCGAAGAAATTGCTGCCAAAGCCAGGTACCGCCTGATCAATGCAAAAACAGGAGAACCACTGAAAGTGGTGGATCATATTGGCTGTCACTATGCCAAGATTTTTCCTGAAAAGGGTATCGGTGGGGCCGAATACCCTTATGTACTGGCTGGTTTAATTGATGAATGGGGAGGTGAACAGGTCGACTACCCCGAGCGCCGGCATTGCTGCGGCTTTGGTTTCCGACAATACCTGCTCAAATCGAACAGGGGCTATTCTGTTGCCAATTCCAAAAAGAAATTCGATTCCATGAAACCCTATAAGCCTGATCTGATCATAGCCAACTGTCCCGGTTGCACATTCTTTCTTGACCGTTGGCAGTATACCATTGCCGAAATGGAAGGACAAACATACGGGTCAGATGGATACGGGATTCCGGTACTTACCTATGAGGAACTTGCCGGATTGATGCTTGGATACGATCCCTGGGATATGGGACTTCAATTGCATCAGGTTTCGGTTGAACCCTTGCTGGATAAGCTGGGGGCGGCTTATGATCCCACAGAGAAATACAAAGGTCCTGGTCACGCTGATTTGGGCAAGCCGGCTATGCCCGAAATCCTCCGGTGCTACTGAGATGCGGGTAGTAACATTAATAGAAAACCTGGTTTATCAAAAGGACCTTTTTGCAGAGCATGGTCTTTCGTTTTATTTCGAAGGCAACCAAAAGAAAATTCTGTTTGATACCGGTCAGACCGGCAACTTCATTAACAATGCCGAAGTGCTGGGTATTGATCTTACTGCAGTTGATGTGGCAATACTCAGTCATGGCCATTATGACCATGCTGGTGGATTGTATCCTTTCCTGAAGATCAACAAAAAAGCCAAAGTGTATATCAAGAAGAAGGCCTTTTTGCCAAAATATCACGGACCGGATAAATTTATCGGAGTAACCTATAATCCGGTTCTGGATAATCGTATTGAATATGTTCAAGCGCAAACCGAAATCGATGACGGTGTTTTCATCATGCCTGATATCCCGGTCAGATTTCCTGATGATACGCATTTCGGACACCTGCAGGTTAAAAATGGAAATGAGCTGGTTGAAGATAACTTTGAGGATGAGTTGTATCTGGCTGTTACTCAAAATAGGCATTTGTCGGTTATCAGCAGTTGTTCGCACAGAGGTATCATCAATATCGTGGAGGCTGCAAGAGCACATTTTCCCCTGCCGGTACATACCATCCTGGGCGGTTTTCATATCAGGGCCTGTCGGGAAAATCAACTGGAAAACCTGGTGAAGTGCTTCGGTGAGATATCACCCAAGGCCATTGGCATTTGCCATTGCACGGGTGTTGAAAAATTTGCCTGGCTTCAGAAGCGTCTGGGTGATAAGGTGTTTTACAACTATACCGGAAAAACGGTTGATATAAATCCATGAAGGAATATTATTTTTGCAGAAAATAATCCGGAAGATGAAAGAAAGAAAGATTGCCATTCCCACAAATGGAAATCAGGTGGATGATCATTTTGGACACTGCGCCATGTATACAGTTCTAACTGCAGATGAAAACCAAAACATTATCAATAAAGAAATCATTCCTTCACCGCAGGGTTGCGGATGTAAATCCAATATTGCTTCAGTTCTTCAACAAATGGGAGTTACCACCATGCTGGCAGGAGGCATTGGCGAGGGCGCCATCAATGTACTTAACCGGCATGGTATCCAGGTGATTCGGGGTTGCTCGGGCGACGTGGATCATCTGGCTTCGAATTACCTGAAAGGATCACTGATCGATTCGGGTATATCCTGTTCGCATCATGAACATCATGGTGAAGGACATTCATGCAACCATTGATTTTCTTTTCCTGATGACCGCCATTTGTATCATCCGGCATGGTGAAACCGACTGGAATTCATCCGGAAGGCTGCAGGGCTGCGAAGATATTGAACTGAACGAATTGGGACGCATGCAGGCTGCCCAACTTGCAGCTTATCTGAGTATACAGCAATGGGATGTGATTATTTCCAGTCCTTTAAAACGTGCCTATGAAACTGCCCGGATCATTTCTTCTCGCATTGCAATTTCTGAAATAATTACAATGGAAGGACTGAGGGAACGCGACTATGGTGCAGCTTCGGGCCTGTTGCCTGATGAACGCCACAGTCGTTTTCCGGATGGGATCATTCCCGGCCAGGAAGAGTTTGAGCACTTGCGGGAAAGAGCCATAAAGGCGCTTGATGAAATTGCAGAACAACACCCCGGGAAAAGAATCATTGTGGTTTCTCACGGAGCATTTACCAATTCCATATTGTATACGATCTCGGGAGGTGAATTCGGAAGTTTCAAAACGCGCCTGAAAAACGGGTGTCTGAACCTGATTGTAAAAAACAACGACCAATGGTCGGTTTCGTATTATAATAAGACAGTTGAAGAACTAACCTGAATCGGACTTATGTATCGAAAAGTATTCAATTTCGCGGTAACCATGCTGACCATACTTACCGTTAACCTGATTGCCACTTTCTTCACCGACAAGCTGATCAGTTACAAATGGGAAGTGAAACCGCTTCGTTTCACGCTGATTTCCATGGCCATCATTACCATTGTATTTTACCCGCTTTTCCTCAAATTCGAAGACTGGCTGAACGTTTTTTCAAAAAGGTTTATCAAAGCCGGACATGGACTGGCAGGCAAGTATCTCGGACTTTTGCTGATGTTTCTTGCCGGACTGCTGGTGCTGACCTATTTCTATGCCAAACAATGGTATCACATCAATATCTTCAGGATGATTTTAGACGGAAGTTTTTTTAAAGCTTTCTAAAAAAATCAGTATTAATTTTTGCTTTTCACCATGTAAGATTATATTTGCAAAACGATTGAACAATTGTTCATATAATCCATTATGAAGAAACAACCTGCTGATAAGAATCTGCATAACAGTGTAGAAAAGACAAAGGTGGTTTCTGTAAGGAAAAAAATGAAAACCGAGAAATGTTTTCAATACCTGGCAGAAACATTTAAAGCCTTGAGTGATCCTACAAGAGTAAAAATCATTTATGCACTTTGCCAGGAGCATGAATTGTGTGTGAGTGATCTTTCGAACATCATTGAAACGACTAACTCTGCCATTTCGCATCAATTGAAAACGCTGAGAAACATGAAACTGGTAAAATACAACAAAGTGGGTAAGCTGGCCTTTTATTCACTGGATGATCAGCATATAAACAATCTTTTTGCAGAAGGATTGAGACATGTTGAAGAAAAATAGCTTTCAGTTACGAATAGAACAGGTTTTATATTATTGATTTTGCAGGTATGATTACAGAAAAAGGAAACCGGCTTCTGTCTGAAATGAAAAGTGGTGAGACAGGATTTGTGGTTGCAGTAGCCGGAGGAAAGAAAGCCACAAAAAGACTGGCAGATCTTGGATTGATTCCGGGAACCCTGGTGAGGGTAATCCGGAAGACTTTATTTTCAGGACCCATACAGATTGAGGTGTGCGGTTCGAAATTTGCCATTGGAAAGGGTTTGGCACATAAAATCATCATGGATGTCAATGACTGAAAACAATCATATTACAATTGTACTTGCAGGTCAGGGGAATGCGGGGAAGTCTTCTTTGTTCAATAATTTAACCGGGTTGCACCAGCATATAGGCAACTGGTCAGGAAAAACAATTGAAAAGCGGGAGGGTACCCTTTTTTATAAGGGTTATACAATTGATGTACTTGATTTGCCGGGCATTTACTCCTTGACCACCTATTCTGTTGAGGAGGTGATCTCCCGGGAATACATTACACATCATCATCCCGATTGCGTGATCAATGTGGTTGATGCTACAAACCTGGAAAGAAGCCTGATTTTTACACTTCAATTGCTTGAGTTGGAATGTCCTCTGGTATTGGCTTTGAACATGAGCGACCTGGCGAAGAAACGTGGCATACACATTGAATATAAAAAGCTGCAGGGCCTGTTCAACATCCCTGTTGTGCCAACAGTTGCATCGCGTGGTTACGGGTTAACCAACCTCATGGACGAGATTATTAAAAACAGGGGAAGGAAGGCAAGTCCGAAAGTTTACAGGTTCGGGAAAGAAATTGAAGATTGCATCGGACAGCTGACAACGCTCATCCGGGGTAATGAATACTCTTATCCTGCAAGATGGATAGCCATTAAACTGCTTGAAAAAGATAAGGACATTACCAGGATGGCAGGCGATCAACAGCCTGAAATAATGGAAAAGGTAAAAGAACTTTGCGATCATCTTGAAGATATTCACGGACACGATTCTTCCCTTGTTATTGCTGATGAAAGAAGTCACCTGGCATACCAGATCACCCGGGAAATAGAAACAATCCTGGCCGGCAGGAAAACAAGTCTGAACGACAAGCTGGATGCCATCACCATGGATAAAGTAACTGGTTATTTGATGATGGTGCTCATTATGGGGGGCATGTTTTTCACCGTATTCAGTTTAGGGAACTGGCTTTCCGGGTTGTTTGACACACTTTTTGCAAAGTTGCATGAATGGTGGATCACGATGGTTGGAGTATCATCGCTGGCCTCTTTAGGCTGGGCGGCAATTGAAAGTGTCCTCGCGCTGGTTCAGATTGCCTTTCCCTATATTCTTCCTTTTTATATCATATTATACATACTGGAGGATTGGGGATATATTGCCCGCATTTCATTCCTGATGGATCATGTGATGCATAAAATGGGCATTCACGGGAAAGCATGTGTTTCTTTCATTATTGGTTTGGGATGCAATGTGCCGGGATGTTTATCGTGCCGGATCATGGAGTCGAGGCGCGAGCGGTTTATCACTGCGGTGCTGGTGACGCTGGTTCCCTGCTCTGCGGTTTCGGTAATCGTATTTGGTTTGGTTGGCAAATACGTTGGGATTTTGTGGGCGTTGGGACTGTATGTCTTTGCCATGATCCTGATATTCGTAGTAGGGAAATTAGCCTCCAAGCTGATGCTGGGAGAGCCTGTGGAACTGATTATGCCGATGCCTGATTACAAAGCGCCACAGTTGAAGACTGTTTTTTCACAAACCTGGGATTCGTTGAAAGAGTTTGTCTATATTGCTGCACCTATCGTGATTTTATCCGGTGTCTTTATTCATGCTATTGATCTGGCCGGCTGGATGCCTGCTATTTCCTATGTATTGAGTCCAATAACTGTAAACTGGCTTGGGTTACCTGCTGTTACCGGTATTCTGCTGATTTTTGGCGTTTTGCGTAAGGAGCTGATCCTTGTTATGCTCGCTGCTTACCTGGGTACCACACATTTTTCTGATGCACTGAGTGCCCAGCAGATGATCACCCTGGCAGTAGTTAGTATGTTTTATGTTCCCTGTGTGGCAACCATTTCTGTTTTATGGAATGAATATGGCTGGAAGAAGGCCATGATGGTGAGTATACTTGAAATTTTCTTTGCTATTTTGCTGGCCGGTATTGTGAAACGATTACTGGATTTTGTTTTTTGAGTACTTTTGGATTTGCGTAACTGAAATTATTTTTGCCCGGTAAATTTCAATCATTGCAATTACCTGGATTCTTTGTTCAGCGGTTTGATTTTGTCTGAATCACAATTCCGGCATTGTTTGATTGGTTTAATTGTGGCGATGGTTTCATGACAATCCTGGCATCTGTACCAGTAATCTTCTGTGATGTAATTGCCTCCCTGAATCATGATGGCCTTTCCTTCAACAAAAGCTTTGGCAACACTTTTGCGGGCCTTATCATATAACCGGGTGAAAGTAGGACGGGAGATGTTCATTCGTTCAGATGCTTCCTCCTGAGTCAGGTTTTCATAATCCACTAACCGGATGGCTTCAAATTCTTCACATAACAGCGTCACAGATTCCAGTTCACGCAACGGAATTCCGAATGGCTTGAAGCCTTCCATAGGAGGGAGCATGGCTACTCTGCGGTTTCTTCTGCGATTGGGCATGGCAATGTAAATCAGTATTTTTTGCAAAGATAATTCATCTTAAGCTTCCAAACAGCCTGCGTATATAAAATTTCCAGCCGTTGTGATCTATCTCAAGTATTAATCCTTGCTTCATCAGCGATTGCAGAACCTGTATGCTGGCTGTATTTTTTCTGAGCAGTTCGTGCAATGCGTCTTCACGCAAAGGATGCACTGCTGTTATGTTTAAGATATCCTCATAGGCATTCCCTGTAGCGCAGGTATCTGTTCCTTCAAAACCGGTAAGCATTTCTGTTTCCAGTCCACAATTCCTGAATATCTGCCATGCTTTTACAAGTTTCTCTTCATCAGGCGCTTTTGCGCTTTTAACTGCGGGTGGCCTGATGGGTATGGATATGTAGGATGTTTGCGAGTGAAGCGAAGCAATAAACAAAGCTGTTTGATTTAACTGGTCCTGATTGTCATTCACGCCGCCAACCAGCATGGTTTCGGTGTGGAGTTTGCCGTTGTATGCTTTGGCAAATTCCTGAATACCCTTCAGAATATTTTTTAAATCAGATTCCCGGACAGGTTGGTTCATTCTTTTCCAGGCATCTTCTTCAGTGGAATCAACCTTCACAGAAATCCAGTCAGCTTCCATCAGTTCATCACGCACACCGGGGTCGTTCAATAACG
>CAZLLD010000012.1:0-61088 GCA_964560225.1 uncultured Bacteroidales bacterium | reverse complement strand
CGGGGCGCCACGTTCGGGACGTGGAGGCCGGAAGTTCGAGTCTTCTCACCCCGACTTTTTCGGTATCAAACAAAAACAAGAGCTCGTAAATCATAGGAATTACGGGCTTTTTCATTTTTTCTCATACCAGTGGGAAAAACGGAGTCGATGACCGGCACAGGCCGGACTCCCTTGATCACTCACTGCGATAGTTAAATGCTAGATTACAGGGTATTTGAAAAAATGAAAGATTTCCGGCAAAGAGTGGTCAATATGACCGATTTTTCCATCATACCGAATGATCGCTATCACAATAGGGTAAAATTCAATTATTGAAATCACATTATATGGTGACTTTATTGGTTTCCTTTCTGGCACAATGATTTCTTACCTACAAATCACATTATAATATGATTTAATATTGGATAGTATAAGGAATTGTGTTATATTTACAATAAAATCACATTATAATGTTGGTTAATATCATAGGTGAGTCTTTCAGGAACCGCAGAAAGGAACTACGCATCACTCAGCCTCACTTGGCAGAACTGGCGCAGATCAGTGTCAACACGCTTTATAAGATAGAGCGGGGACAAGGTAATCCTTCGCTGAAGGTTTTAAATCAGCTTGCAGATGTTTTGGGCATGGAATTAAAGCTTGAAGTAAAGAAGATCAATAGCAAATGAGATCATTGGAAGTATATCGTAATGGAATTATTGCCGGAGTCCTAACTGAAATCGACAGAAAGAACTATGTATTCCGTTATGATGAAGGATATTTCAAAGATCCGGCCGGTGCTGCCATTAGTTTAACGCTGCCTAAAACCCGGCAGGAATACAGTAGCCCAATTTTGTTCCCCTTTTTCTTTAATATGCTAAGCGAAGGTGTGAACCGGGATTTGCAGTGCCGGATGTTAAAAATTGACAAAAATGATCATTTTGGCCTGCTTATGGCTACAGCCCAATACAATACCATTGGAGCCATTACAGTAAAACCTTTGATTAACGCATGAACCTGCCTGTTATAAAATACTGTCCCGGAACGCTGGCTGAAGGATTTAATACATACAGCCCGGGTTGCCTGCGAAATATGTTTCAGGGGAAAAGTGTCCATCATATATTACCCTATGAATCGCCTGAACAAAATGATAAAGTTGCCGGGCAATTCATGGAAAACCGTAAACGGATCTCCATATCCGGCGTACAAGAAAAGCTAAGTTTTATACTGGATAAGAATGTACTAAGATTGAGTAAAGAACGTGAACAAGGAACATATATCCTTAAACCTATTCCGCGTGATCTGAAACGAGTAACAATGGTTCCTGCCAACGAACACCTTACCATGCAGATAGCCCACCAAGTTTATGGGATACACACCGCTGAAAACGCTCTTGTTTTTTTCAGGGATGGTTCATCGGCGTATCTGACAAAAAGATTCGATGTCAAGCCCCAGGGCGGTAAATGGGGAAAGGAGGATTTTGCCTCACTGGCCGGTAAAACCAAAGATAACGCAGGTGAACATTTTAAGTATGATTACAGTTATGAAGAGATCGGGTTACTTATTCAACAGTACGTTCCGGCATGGCGGGTTGAGATAGAGAAATATTTTGCATTAGTTGTGTTTGACTTTTTATTCTCCAATGGCGATGCCCATTTGAAAAACTTTTCCCTGGTAGAAACTTCAACGGGTGATTATATGTTGAGTCCTGCTTATGACCTGTTAGATACGCGGATTCATGTTGATGAAGAGAGCTTTTTTGCACTAAGTGGAGATCTTTTTAAAGAATGGAACTGGTCGGACTGTAGGATTACCAATTCGCAGCACCATCCATGTAAGGAGGACTTCACTGAGTTTGGTAAAAGCATTGGGATTAATTCTAACAGGGTTGTGAAACTGCTGGAACCTTTCCTGATGGAGCAGCATGGTGTCGCCTCATTAGTTTCCAGATCTTTTCTTGATGATGATACAAAGGCATTGTATATGGGGCATTACAAAGAACGGTTGGCGATGTTGAATCTGTCAGGGAAACAGCCTGGCTAGTTGAAATAGCATATAAAGCCGGGCATATAAATTATACTTATTAGCTTTTGATGACAATTGATTATATTTGTTGCGAATTGGTTCTTTTTACATTGAAATACAAACGAATGCACAAGTTTTTCCAGTCCGGTGCCCTATTCGGTGCCCTTTACAGATTTTGAACTGGTAAATTTGTGATTACTAAGATAGAACGAGCTGTGAGAATCATCTTCTCACCCCGACAAATGAATGACAAAGACCGTTGAACTACAATAAGTTACAACGGTCTTTTTGTTAATGTGGTGAATTGAGTAAAAGTCGGTTAGCAGGTTCCACACCTTTATATCTCTTATCGGTGATGATTCATTTGTGGGTGGTTATTGAAATTTTCATGCCCTGGAATATTAGGGTGTGGATGGTTTTTTATCGTCCCGTGCCCCGGACGAGGATGCATGCCTGAAACTCCGATAATTTTATTTCCTGTGCCCAAATCTGTAATTGATTCAGTTTTACCTGCCACAATGGTCCAGTTCTTTGTTCCCTCATTTAAATAGATAGCACAATCATCAAAATTAGCAGAGGAGAAGTTGTTGCCGAGAATAAGTCCGTTTTCATTAAATAGGCCATCCGTATCAAACCACCAATAATCTGCGCGGTCGAAAAGACATATGCCCTGAAATCCGTGACCGGTAAATCTGTTGTTCTTTATCACTGTGCCTTTCAACAAATAACCGGCAATGCATGTCCACCCTCCATCTTCCATAATAAAGAGATTGTCGTTCACCATAATTGAGGAGGGTACTCCGGGTTCAGTGGCACGGCTGGGGTCAGCCAGCCAGAAACCATACCAGCCGCCCTTCAGCTCAAATCTATTGAACCGTAATTTGCTTACAGTCCCTTTGATCGAAGGTTCACTATTAAAAAGCAAATACCATGGAGTATTATCCAGGTCTAAACCAGCCTCATGGATATCGAAAGAGTTTCCTTCAACCACGATATCATTATCCCTTTCCTCCCAGATGCCACCTGCCTGATGGCAGTTAAAGAAATGATTGCCTTTGTTTATCTTCCCTATAACCACCTTGCTGTTTTTGAAACCTTCAACTACTAAAGCATACGAGAAGTTTTCGAAATCAGAATTGGTAATTGTAAAATTTATCTTCTCCCTTGGTTGCTTAGTGTATGGTTCTTCCCATACCGGGAAGTAGTCAAAACCAGCCCTGACTCCCATAGCGGAATTGTAGCCCTCGTAGCCTCCTCCCTCGTCAAACTGGCCAATTACACTCACATTATCAACGACAGCATTGATCGAACGGCTTTCATTTCCTGATTCATAGTCCTTCGTAAAGGAAGAGAAATTAATAATCGAATAGATGTAACCTCCTACAGATACCGGACCCGGAGGGGTTCTGACAGTGAAATCGCTTAGCCGTACATCACCTCCTACAAATCTCATAATGCAGGGCACAGTATTCATCTCGACACATTCATCGAAACTTATTATTCCAGGCAATACCGAGATGATTGTCTGTGTCTTGCCCATGCCCTTCAGGGAACCGTAGAAATCGTAAACATCAAGGTGACTTAATTTGTACTCACCTTTCATAAGCTGGACCACACTTCCGCGTCCATAACCTGCTGCTTCAGCAAATGCAGCTTTCAGATTCTCTGCGTCATCTCCGCCGCTGGGTTTAACAAAAACGACCTTTGATGGTCCCTTTGTACATTTCAGATCTGAGCCTGAATCATCTTCATTCAGGTAATCTTCATCCAGGCCGGTCTCGCTGCATGAAAACAGCAGTCCGGCTGTTACGGTGAAAAAGAGAATTTTTTTTAGTGGTTTCATAATTTTCCTCCGTATTTTAGCTTTAATGTATTATAAAAAGCGCATTATGAGTATAATACAGAGACCGGATTCTATAGATTCTGTTGCAATGTTATAAGATATGTTTCAGGTCAGCGTGCAGACCTGTTATTGTATGCAGAGAGACCTGCTTTTTCCATGACTTCAATAAAACGTGGGTCACCACGGATTAAATCAAAATCAGGATTGTTGCCAAGAAGGTTGAAGTAATGAAGCGGAATAAACTTTTCACTGAGAGTACGTTCCAGCCAGGCAATTGACTGCTGCCTGTCGCCTGCCATTGCATACCACCAGGAAATATAAAATGTCTGGCCATTCAATCCTTCAACCGGAAGAGGCTTGTTTTTGTTTACCTCAACAAGCCATCTGAAAATGCCGTTGACACCGCCCGTGTCACATGCTTCCGACAGCTCATCAGCATATTCTTCACCACCGGGAAAAAACCTTAAAAGCTTCTGCAGTTCCATAGCAGCTTTCTCTGCTTCTCCCAATTTTGCATGATGCAATACAAACAGCCAGATATTATCTGATGAGTTCGGGTTGAGGTCACGGGCAAAAGTGCAAGCCTCAAGGCCTTTATCATATTTCTCTTCGAAATAATAAATCCATGAATTGAGATTTTGAATAACCCAGAAATAGGGTTCAAGCTCAATCGCCTTGTTAACCTGTTCGCGGGCCTCTGCGATCGGTCCTGTTATCATCAGCAACTGGGCATACCACTGTCGCGCGGTGGAATAATTCGGATCGAGCTGAATGGCAAGCTTCAACTCACGTTCTGCCTCTTTGTACCGGCGATCAGGATAGACAAGATAGACTCCCTTGACAGCATGAGCCTCTGCACATTTAAAATCCTTTTCGAGCGCCAGGGAACAATAATGCTTTGCTTTCTGAATACCATCCAGGTATGGTTTATACCATCCCCAGGCTGACAGGTTGAACCAGGCATTTGCCAGTCCGGCATAAGCTTCAGCAAAATTGTTATCTGCAGCAATGGCTTTTTCATAGTACTGGAGACTTGCCATAAGACCTTCGCTGCTTATATCGTATCTTTGGTTGCTGATTGCTCTGTTTTGCAGGAAACGGGCCTTGAGAAAGTTTTCATAAGCTGCAGGGTTTTGCGTCTGAATATCCCGCATCTTAGCGGCCTCGGTTTCAGAAATAACCGCATTGAGCCTGTCAGCTATTTTAAACGCAATCTCACCCTGCACACCTAGCAGGTCGGTCATATCCCGGTCGTAGTTTTGTGACCACAGATGCTCGTCACTGCCGGCATCAATAAGCTGAACACTGACCCTGATCTTGTCACCGTCTCGTCTGATACTGCCCTCCAATACATTGCGGACATTTAACTCCCGGGCTATATCGCCGGATGCCAGGTTTGAACTGCGAAAATGTTCTGAGGTGGTTCTCGAGACCACTCTCAGATCACTGATATAATACAGATTGTTAAGAATATCTTCCATTATTCCATCGGCAAAATACTGGTTGCCAGGGTCGTTGCTGAGGTTCTTAAAGGGCAGTACTACTATGGATTTCTCCCTTCCCTGTACCGAAAATATATCCTTAATAAAAACAATCAACAAAAAAACAATCAGCGGTACGGCAACAAGTACCGCAAACCACGGGGTTCTTACTTTTTTTTGCACTACCTTGTCGCCGCCTTCATCCATACCCCTTTTCCTGGCCTCTACTGGTGAAAACCCGAAATACTCATGAAAGCATTTGGTAAAATAGGCCGGGCTGCTGAAACCCACCATGTATGCTATCTCAGATGCCGTAGCTGTTTCCTGTTGCAGCATCTCCATCGCCTTGCGCAGGCGGATCTCACGAATGAACTGCGTGGCATTCTGGTTTCTGATTGCCTTAAGCTTCCGGTGAAGGGATGAACGACTCATGCCGGCTTCTTTGACCAGTTGCTCCAGGTCAAAGTCCTCGCGTGCAATGTTGGCGAGAACAATATCAGTAAGCTTCCTGATAAACGATTGATCACCTGAAACGGGGTTATTCATAGCGATCTGTTTCAGAAGGTTAAGTTACAAAATTATCATAATCATTTCTGACACACCAGATTTTGATAATGGTAAATCTTTCATTCTATCTAATTGGTTTATGTCATTTCACCTGAAGAAATAGCGTGAAAATCAACCGTACCATCTCATACTCTATATTACCAATAGATTGTAGATTTTGAAGGAATTTTTCACAGGCTGTATAAGAATGCCTTTTCCTTCCGCTGCCAATAAATGCTGTTACTCTCATAATTTCATTTAATTTAAGTTGTCAGTCAGCGTTGTTGAAAATGATTTTGCTGTCAGTATTTAATTAATAGTCAGAAGATAAGACAAATAGCTAATCATGTCGTTATGGAACATTTTTTTTAGGGAATAAATCAGGAATTTATTTCTGAAGGTTTCAGGGTCAAACAGCCATCGGGGATTCAGGAGAAACTTCAACGAAAATTCACGATCATAGAAATCAAGATAAGCTTTTTGCATATCATAGGGGCTCATCCGGGCCGGCCGAAAGACGATGTGTAATCCGTCATAGTACGACCAGTCAGAGCAAAAGATTCTTTTCTGGGATAACAATGACCTGTAAAGTTCCGTACCCGGATAGGGAGTAAGCAAGGATACCTGGAAATAGTCAATCGCTGCGCGATGAATGAATTCTGTATACCTTTTCAACGTATCTTGGTTATCCTGATCTGACCCGAAAATAAAATAGCCCATTACCTTAATATCATGGTCATGTAATACCCGAATGGCTTCTGCGATTTCATTGGCAAACACCTCTTTATGATATCCATTCAGTGTTTCCTGATTAAGGGATTCTATTCCAATGCACAATGTGATGTTTTTACCTGACATCTCTTTCAATAACTCCCTGTCCCTGTATACATGCAATCGTGAATTAGCAGCAATAGCACCAGGCCGTATGCCAGATGCTTCCATCTGCCTGAATATGTTAAGTGCACGCTTACGAATGAAGGTAAAATCGGCATCGATCCGGAAATCAATTTTGTTGACCCTCCCTTGCTTTTCACTGAATGAAAGCAATTCGGCAATGATGCTTTCTGGACTACGGGCACGATATTTGCCATACATAGAAGCCAGGGTGCAATAGTTACATTTGTAATTGCATCCACGGGAAGTTTGCACTGGAATTATTTCAGGTTTTTTCCTGAGTAGTGTGTAATCGGGGAATGGCAATTCATCGAGATCAGTAATTCCCCTGCAATAAACCACCCGCTCTTTGATCCTCCCATCCACTAAATCAGAGATGACATGATCACATTCGCCAACCACCACTTGATCAGCATATTCAATGGCCTCTTCGGGCAGGGCTGAAACATGAACCCCTCCCATAATTACCTTTCTTTCCGAAAACATTTGTGCAATTTCATAAGCTCTTTTAACAGAAGGAGTGATGCTTGATATCAGTATAACTTCTTCTTCCATTCTCTGCGGATCGACCTCCTGCTGCACATCATTGTATATTTGCACCTGGTGACCTGCATTTTTAAGGATGGTGGCGATTAAAAGTACAGCTGGTGAAATAAATATATTGCTCCACTCAGCGGTTCTCAGCTTGCTGAACAAACCGGTATAATCCCTATGCGTGGCATAAACATTGGCGAGGGTATTTATTACTGCAATATTCTTTCTGATGAACATAGCTATCAGTTATGGTTAAGGAAATGAGTTTTCTGGTTTCTTTTCAGGTGATTCCGGGAACAACATGGTTAAGTATGTGCCTTCTATAATTAAAGTTGGTCAGAAACAAGCCTGCTAAAATGTCCGGATCTTGACCCGGTATGTTGCGAGACATGCGGCGGAAGATGTTTTTCACCCTGAACACTTCAGTTAAAAGCTTCCAGTACCTTTCTTCAAGTTCTCCGGCCTTCATGTGTTTTGGCTGGAATATGACATTCCCTCCGGTATATTGACTGAAGTCTTTTTCTATGATACGGTTTTCTTTTTCAAGTCTGGTATATACTTCGGTACCGGGTATGGGTGTATACAGCATGATACGAGGTATTGGAACATGGTATTTCATTACAAAGTCAAAAAGGTGGCTGAAGCTATCAACTGTATCGTTGTCCATTCCCATCATGAAAGAGGCAGATATCATGATTCCGTATTTGCGCAGGATTTCGACAGATTTTCCAAATTCATCCGGATGATTCCAGTCTTTTTTTATTATCTTAAGATTCTCCGAGTCAACTGATTCCAGTCCTACTGAAAGCAAGCGACACCCGCTTTTATACGCAAGGTCAAGCAGTTCAGGAAAATGCACGAGTTGAATAGTTGTTGAACTGATCCATATTATTCTTTCAGGTATTAAAGCCTTAAATAAATCCCGGTTATAGTCGGGATCTGAGAATATATTATCATCGATAAAGACCACGTATCGGCTCCCGGTTTTTTTAATGGCCCTTACATCTTCAATTACTTTACCCACATTTCTTTTCCGGTAAGTACCATTATAAAATGCGGTCACAGAGCAAAAGCTACACCTAAATGGACATCCCCGGGTTGCCTGAACACTGCGCAAGAACCCCATTTTTTTAAGGTTCATCAATTCGTACCTTGGAGTTGGCAAATGATTAAGATCTGATAATCGCTCCTGTTGATATATTTTTTTCAGGCATCCCTTACGAAAATCTTCCACTACCATTGGCCATATCTCATCGGCTTCTCCAATCACGATGGCATCGCTGTGAAGCAATGTTATTTCAGGATCGAACAAACTCGGTCCGATACCACCAATGACCGTTTTAATTCCTCTCGCCCTAAATTTATCAGCAATTTGCCATGCCCGTACCGATCATGATCCCATACCCGTTATTCCAACAAGGTCCCAGCTTTTTTCAAAGGGGATTTCCTCTATCGTTTCATAAATGATTCTTATTTCAGTATTATTGGGTGTCAAAGCTGCAAGCATCGGCATAGTGATTGACGGAAGCATCAGTTTCCGTAACTTAACAGGCTGGCCTTTTGAATCAAGTGCTGAAGGAACAACCAGTAAAAGTTTTAGGGGTTTCATGATTATAACATTTAATCCGAAAGGTTAGCCGGCTTGATGTTTTCACTTTGTATTAATTGCATCCCATTATCAGACCAAAAAGTATGGTCAATTGAGCTAGCGTAAGGATTTTACGTGAAGTTTTGTTCATGATGGTTTCCATCAGGTTTGTTTTTTTGTTAAATGATTGGAAAACAATGTATAACCAACCTAAATAACGTAAAGAATCCTAATTCTAAAATTCAGAATTAGTTTGCAGAACCTGGACAATGGAAAGAGGAATGATTACTAAATATATAAAAATTAAAAGACAAAGTCAATGGTTTGAATGAATGCAGTTTATCCAATATTCCAGCTAATGGGTGATAACAAATGCAATATCCTGTTTCAGCGCTTAGCAGGAGCATTATTCATCAAAACGCATCAACAAGAAAGTGACCTATCCTATAGCTTGGGCGGAGAGGGTTCTTTTAAACCATTAATTTTTATTGATATCAAGAGACGGGTTATCATCTTCTAACTCCGCCAGGATGCTGATCAGGTCATCATTTCCAATTTTCTAAAAATCCTCAACGGGATAGCTACTATAGAATATTTTAAAGAATTGTTAATTAATTGATTATACATTTACAAGGGAAAAAGCTACTTTGGTACATAATTATTACGACCATTTTTTAAATGGAGTACATTTTATTATTTGGAGCCTTTGAGGGATTAATAATCTTTCTCCTGATTCTTCTGAAACGGAAGAAAACGGTTTCAGACTACCTGCTGTCCGCTTTCTTCCTGCTTTTTGCATTCAATGCTTTTCTGAGTTACCTGGAAATATACAACCGTACACACGGATTTCCCTATCCGCTATTCTTCTTTATTTCTACTCCCTTTTTATTGCTTCACTGGCCGGTTATTTGGCTGTATGTAAAATCGCTTACCGACCAGCATTTTAGGCTCAGACCTGTTTACCTCCTGAACCTGCTGCCCTTTGTTCTTTGCTTGATGCTTTTCACCGTTAAATATTACACAAAGCCCCTGGCGGATAAAATAGTGATTCTTCAATCGGAATCTTTTAAGCAACAGTGGGACTATCCGGTGGTGATTATCACAATGGCGTTGTCATCACTGATATACTTTTCCTGGGCAGCAGTTCTTGTAAGGCGTTACAACTGCAAGATTAAGGCGTACTTTTCCGAAACATCCCGGTACGACCTGCAGTGGCTTCGTTTGCTGATGATCGTTTCAGCAGTGCTTTATACGGTTATTTACCTGGCTTTCACGATCGACCTGGTTTTCCCGCTGGCTCCGTTCAGATGGATGCACGAGGCAAGTTTTATACTGGGTTCGGTTTATATTATTGTTCTGGGATTTTTCGGTCACCGTCAGGGAAACCTTTTTTCAGATAAAACCATTGGTATTGAACTTAAGGAACCTGCACCACTTTCAGCGATCAATTATTCATTAACCGAAAAGGAGAATGATTTTGTTGTTTTCCTGCTTAACTTTATGAACGAAAAGAAACCTTTCCTAACTCCTGAAATAACCCTATCATACCTGGCTTCTGAAGTGAATGTTACTCCCGAATACTTGTCAGGAATCATAAATAATAAACTTGGGAAAAATTTCTTTGATTTTATCAATCACTACCGAATCGAGGAATTCAAAACACGTTGCCGGGCTGTCGAAAACAAAAAATTCACACTACTCTCTATTGCCTATGATTGTGGGTTCAATTCAAAAGCCACTTTCAACCGTGTATTTAAAAATGTTACCGGGATAACTCCGGGCGAGTATGCCAGCAGTTAATCCTCTTTTCCTGTCAGAAGAATTCTATTAGTCTCAGGATGCTGAGACCTCTTTTTTCACCAAAAAGGATTTGTTGAGACCTCCGGAAAGATTGTTGAGACCTTGGTTTTTTCGGTCTACTTTACTTTTGTGCTATAATTTTAAAACGCAAAAGAAATGAAAACAGCTATTATTTACGCTTCAAAGCATGGTACAACCAATTTCGTGGCTCAAAAGATAAAGAATCTTTTATTTGACAACGAGGCGGTACTATTTAATCTCGACCATCAGAACCGAATCGAACTTAATCACTACGATCGGATAATAATCGGAAGTCCTATATATGCAGGTACATCATTGCCGGTGGTCCGAAAGTTTATCGAACGTAATCTGTTAACGTTGCTTCAGAAGGAAGTTGGAATCTTTGTATGCTCCATGTTCCATGACAAAGTTGATAAGCAAATTACCAGGGGATTTCCGGATTTGCTCAGGAATCACGCACGCAGCATCAAAAGCATGGGAGGTGAATACCGGTTTGACGAGATGAACTATATCGAACGCCTGCTGGTAAAGAAAATTTCCGGTGCAACAGGCAGCGTTTATGAGATCAATTTCAGTAATATTGAATTATTTGTCAGGGGATTGTCGGCTGAAACATTACAACCCTGCCTCACCGAATCAAATTCATTTGTAAAATCTGAAAATTAATCGCCATGAACTATTTACTCAATTTTGCAATCACTTTGGGTGTGTTTGAAGCCGCTTCAAACATCCCTCATTTAGCGAATGAGGCCAAAGAATTAGCCGGCAACAGGTTTGTATTTCCGTTTGCGTTAAAAGAAGAACGGATAGATCGTCTGCTTGTGGCCAGTTTTAAGGACGATACCGAGTACGAAGGAATAGAACCACAAATGTTTGACAACAGCATTGCGGGTAAAGGCTTAAAGATCCTTATGTACAGAAAAGATAAAAAGGTCGACGTGTACTGGCAACCGGGTGTTCATTTTGATGAAAAGACATTTAAGATTGGCAATGGTCTTGGCTATATCGCTGAAACGGTTATGTCGCCTTCACAATTTGCTATTTCTGAAAAAGGAGTTGATGTTGATATTGCTTTTACGGATAAACTTGGCCGTGCGGTAAAAATAGTTATTAAAGAAGACACAAGGAATATTCATCCATTTCCATTTCTAGCACCAGTGGGAAATGATGTAAAAGACCCCAACAAGCTTTTCGCGGTATATATGAAGGAATTCGATTTTGTGAGAAGAGAAGGAACAACGATACATGTTACCATAGGCGACAGGAAGTTGACTCCGTCAACCTTTCCCATCACAAGAGACGGACAAAAAGTGTATCTCATTCGTTATGCATCCGAAATGGTCATCGGTGAAATAAATTCATCTATAACAAGGCCTTTAGTTATTGAAAATGGTTTCCCCGGAATGATTAAAACCGGGGATATGAACCTGCTAATTAATAAGGAAAATGAAGTACAAAGATGCTGGTGCGAATCAGAGTCAGACAGCATTGAGTTGATATTCAGGAATGGTTTCCCAAACCTGCTGACATTGCCCCAGGATAGAAACACTAAGGGAAAATGGCAATATGCCGTGTCCGGTGAAGTGCTTTTCGGGGGAACCTATTCACTTTTAAGGGAAAACAACAAAGTATATATTGAGTTTGATGTTACCGAAAATTGGAAACCTCGTAATATCCCGTTCAGTTTTAAGGTTTTTACTAGTGTCCTTCGTTTCTTTCGCACATGGCCGGCTTCATACAAATGGAATGCAACGGTTGATTTAAACGTGATGTCGGTTGAAAGTAAATGGCAAAGGAAATAGTGGTTGAAGCCTGTCTGATGTCAGGCAGGCTTCAACAATCGCCTCTCCCCCCCTTACGTTGAATAATAATATTGTTGGAATTGTTACGGGATTTACATATAGAATAAATTAGTAGTTGCCAAAACCCTGGTAGCACAATCTGTCCAAATAGTCTGCATCCAAAATGCCATTTTAACAGATAATCGATATCTTTAAAGATATAACCAAAAGACACAAAAACCATATTCGTTATTCTTGATGATTGCTGGAATGCCACCTATAAGGCTGGAAGGCAACCCGATCCCAAACCGGGCGTTCACAATTCGGGATGGGTTCGTGATCCCGGTGATCTGTTGTTTCAGGATTCCACACTGACTGATCTGCTTGAGGAATATGTAAAGGACATTCTGACCACTTTCAGGGACGACAGACGCATCGCCATTTGGGATTTATATAATGAGCCGGGTAACTCAGGTTACGGTAACAAATCGCTTCCATTGCTGAAAAAAGTGTTTGAGTGGGGGTGGGAAGTGCGTCCATCGCAGCCAATGTCATCAGGCGTGTGGAATCAATCGCTTCACGAACTGAACCAATTTCAGATTGAGAATTCAGATATCATAACGTACCACAATAACGATTCTCCCGGTAAACATAAGGCCGCTATTGACACACTCAGGAAATACAACAGGCCCCTTGTATGTACCGAGTACATGGCCCTTAGTAACAACAGCCTGTTCACCAATATCATGCCCATGCTCAGGGAAAACAACATTGGCGCGATAAACTGGGGCCTTGTTACCGGAAAAACAATTACAGAATATGCCTGGGATGAGCCCATTCCCGATAGTTCTGAACCGCGCTCTGGTTTCATGAAATATTCCATCCCGACGGGAAACCCTACAAACATGAAGAAGTTGATTTAATAAAGAGTCTTACATTATCTGAGTAGAAATATGTAGACATATGATTTTAATATCCTGTAAATCAACATTTAATTGACTACAAATTGAATAAGACTTTATGAAAGCGCTTTACGATATATTTTAATAACTTTCGGGTAGCTATTTAAATGGACATATATGAGCGAAAGATATAGAACCATTCAGTATGAGATTACTGATGAGCCTGAATTCATGAATGAAATTTTTGACATCACACCGGAACTATCGAGGCAAATGGAATCCATTTATTACCAGGCTCAGAAGGGAGGAAAGGAGGTAATTCAAAGGATGATTCACCTGGTTGAAAAATACCCCCATGTTCCCCAGCTTAAAAATTATCTGTCGGCTGCCTATATGAACAGCGGTAATACCAAAAAGGCAAGAGAAGTCAATCATTGGATCCTGAAAGAACATCCTGATTACCTTTTCGGGAAAATGAATCTGGGTTATGAGTATTATGCCGCAAAGCAATATGATAAGATTCCGGAGGTTATGGGCAACCTGATGGAGATTCAGGATCTTTACCCCGACAGGGATTGCTTCCATATTTCGGAAGTAACAGGTTTTTATAAGCTGGCCATCATGTATTTCTGCGCTATTGGAAATCTTCCGGCAGCAGAATCGCGTTATGAAATCATGTTGAAACTTGCACCCGATCACAAAGATACAGAAGAAGTATTGCCTTACCTGATGAGAGTCCGGTTGGAAGCTGCCAAAAAAAGAATGATGGAAGAAGAAAAAACAAGAATTCGGGTAAAAATAAAACCCTACAACAGAAAACTCAGAAAGGAAATCAAACCGGAATTTACCCATAAGGAGATCAATTGGCTTTATGAGAATGACTTAAGAATTGATAAGGAAAAACTACAAACCATTCTTAGTCTGCCCTATGAAAGTCTGGTTTCCGATTTAAAACTTGCACTGAAAGATGCAATACATCGTTTTGAATATTTCCGGGATATGGCAGACAAACTTGAAAAATGGCCGGATACCCTATTGAGTTTTCCTGTTCATGCGGTATACCTGCTGGGAGAGTTGAAGGCCGAAGAGGCACTGAGTGACTTCCTTGAATCATTAAGGCAGGAGGAAGAATTTATCGAATTCTGGTATGGCGACTTTACGACTTCCTGTTTCTGGGAACCACTTTATTATATAGGCAACAGACAGCTTGACATCATGAAGCAATTTGTGCTGTCGCCAGGGGTATATACCTATGCAAAAAGTGCTGTTGCTACCAGCGTTCAGCAGATCTTTTTTCATCAGCCCGAAAGAAAAAGCGAGGTTATTCATTGGTATAGGGACGTATTCAGGTTCATGGCAGGAGCAACTCTTAAGGACAATGTAATCGACAGCGACTTCGTAGGTCTTGCCGTTTGGGATGTGCTTGAGATCAGGGAGCCATCCTTGCTCCCCGCCATGAAAGAATTGTTTGACTTGGGATATGTTAGTACCGGAATATGTGGAGAATTTGACGAGATTGAGCGGGACATAAAAACACCGGTCAGCTTTAATGATAAAAAGAAACTGCTAAATATTTATGACCGATTCAACGAGGTAGTAACTACACGGGCAGGTTACAACGAGGAGGAAGAAGACCTGACAGATAAAATGGAAGAGCTCTATCACGCACCCATCAAAATAGGAAGAAATGATCCGTGCCCCTGTGGCAGCGGGAAGAAATTCAAAAAATGTTGTATTGAAAAGTATCAGTGATTTGAGTGTTGAAATTTGTCAGCGAATACTTTTATTTGTCGAGCTATTCAGATCTAATTTCAATATTATAAGGCTATAACCTTAAATTCGTTTTGTTTTTTCAGGTTATAACCTTATATATGCTCAATCTTTTGGCTATAACCTTATGATAAGCCAAAAATTAATTTTAGATCAAACGGACAGTAAAACTAAGTCCTTTCTAGCTGTCAAAAAGGTGATTGTTCCATCATCAGGCTGGGTACATGCTATAAGATTATCCCTGGGTCTGTCCTTAAAACAACTGGGCAGGAGAATGAACATTACAGCACAGAGTGTAAAAGAAATTGAGGAAAGAGAAAAGGCTGGAACAATTTCAATCAATGTTCTAAGACAGGTTGGCAAAAGTCTTAATATGAAGTTTATCTATGGTTTTATTCCCGAAAAGGAAAGTATTTCGGAAATGGTAAAGCAACGTGCCCTGGAAATTGCCAAAGAAATCGTATTGAGAACCTCTGTTAACATGAGTCTTGAAGAACAAAAGAATTCTGAAAAAAGACTCAGAAAAGCAATTAAGGAAAAAGCACTTGAGATACAACAGGAAATGCCGAAATATTTATGGGATTAGAATTTGAATATATCGAAGGACAGAGTCCGCTGGACGAGGACGAAAAGGAAGGTCTTATTATTAAAACAATATCCACAAGAGGAGAACTAGATGAATTCGAGCAAAGGAATATTGAATTGGCCGTTGCATGGACTTTAAGAAAGAATTACAAACTCGAAGAAATACTATCCGAGAAGTTCATTAAAGAATTGCATAGGCAAATGTTCGGTGAAGTTTGGAAATGGGCTGGTAAATTCAGGAATTCGAATAAAAACATCGGAGTTGATAAATTTCAAATACCGACAGAACTGAGAAAACTTATGGCTGACTGCAAGTATTGGATTGAACATAAAATATTTGAACCGGATGAGATTGCGGTCAGATTTAAACACCGGTTAGTCAAGATTCATTTATTCCCGAATGGAAATGGCCGTCACTTACGCCTTTGTGCTGACATTCTTATTTCACACGGTCTAAAAAGGCCGATATTCACATGGGGCAGTAGAAATTTATCAAAAAAAGGTGAATTCAGAAAAAAATACCTTGAAGCTATTTATACGGCATATGAAGGGAACTATAAATTGTTGATTGAATTTGCGAGATCCTGACTTTTCAAATCTCGCATTCACTCATATGTTTCCTTTCAGATTCTTTACGATAAAAAATCAGACTTTTCAATATATAGATATACAATGTGTTAAAAAATTGAAAATCTTCTCACCCCGACTGAGTATAACAAAAAACCGTTGTAATATATAGTTATACAACGGTTTTATCTTTGTGTTCGTAAAAGTAGCAGAATAAATATTTATCGCTACTGGTTTTATTAATCAGTATTTACGGGCGAATCGGCCAATGCTGTCATAAAGGCTCTGTTTCTGTCCGTCCAGCTTGCGGCTCTTGTAGTGTCTGTATTCCTGCGAAACATGTCAATAATTCGGATGATACTGCCGGCGGCAGATTTATTTTCAACCGGAATGATCACTCGTTGATTTGTTTAAGCCATTCTTCGCGCCAGAAGTGAAAACAAGCTCTGTCACAGTTTCCCTGAAACTTACCGTCGCAGAACACACCTTCAAGGAATATGGAAGGGCTTCGGAGTTTTCTCAATTCTCCGGTTTCTTCCAGTTTGATCGTTTGCACTTTTTTAAACACTCTGAATCTTTTGCCACAAAACTTTTCCATTTCAGGCATGAAATACAGGCCTTTGTTTCTGCCTTTATTGTCAAGAGTTATTGAAATTTCGCGCATGGAAAGAACTTCCACCATTTCACCGGGCTGCAGGTTCAATGGTTTGTGTTCAGTGGCTGCAGTTACTTCAGGGGAGGTTATTTTCATAAAGTTGTATTTAATGCGCGCATAGGCTGTGCTTATTAGAACCGGGATTTTTTCTATGTATTGAACATGAAAAGGTTTTGGGTCACTTGCCTCAGCGACTGTGGCCGAAAGAAAATTGCAGGTATCATTTTCCATGTATAGTAAGTATTAAGTTTGTATTATGTTTCGGACATGATCAGTGCGCTCTATTTTGCCGTGGAGTTGATGAAATTTCTTCTAAATCTTAATGTGCGGATTAATGGCAGCCTGCTGGTATGGACCTCATTTGCTGCTGCAACAGGTTTCTCATGAGGTGTGGCATACAGAGCATTTGCGCTTGAAAATTCAGGGATGATTTCAAAACATGATCTAACCACTTCATCTTTGGTCAGTCGGTATAAATTGATTAACAGGTTATCGATCTTTTCCGGTACAATTTGATTTAGTATCTTTTGCACCTGGGCAACACGGATTTTGGGATGGTAGGTAGGCATGGTGACCTCCTGGTTGGTTAACAGTTCTTCAAATAGTTTATCGCCGGGACGCAGTCCCGTGTATATGATCTTAATATCTTCATCGGGCACAAAGCCTGACAACTTGATCATATTTCTTGCCAGATCCGCAATCCTTACGGGTTTGCCCATGTCAAACTCATAGATTTCACCTCCATGTCCCATAAAGCCTGCCTCCAATACCAACTGACAGGCTTCAGGAATTGTCATGAAATACCGGGTAATATCAGGATGGGTGACCGTAACCGGTCCGCCTTGTTCAATTTGCCTGAGGAAAGTGGGAATAACAGATCCGTTTGATCCCAGCACATTTCCGAAGCGCGTTACAATAAACTGTGTTTTATTTCCCGGAACCTGTGCTTTCAACTGAACCACAATCTCGCAGATACGTTTGGAAGCTCCCATAATGCTGGCCGGATTGACCGCCTTATCGGTAGATATCATGACGAATTTTTTCACATAATAAAGCGCTGCAAGTCTGGTTATAGTTCTGGTACCTCCTACATTAACGCGGATTGCTTCGTGGGGATTGTCTTCCATAAGTGGAACGTGCTTGTATGCTGCTGCATGAAAGACAATATCAGGATGAAATGCATTAAAAATGAGTTCCATTTTCCGTTGGTTGGTTATATCAGCCACCATGAATTCGACCGAAAAACTCATATTCAATGAACGGATTTCGTTCTCAACGTAAAACATGGGTGTTTCAGCCTGATCAACAAGGATCAGCCTTTTGATGTTGAACCGGGTAAGCTGGCGAACGATTTCAGAGCCGATGGAACCGGCAGCTCCCGTAACCATAATGGTTTTGCCTGTAAGTCCTATTCCAATTCTTTTCTGGTTCAGTTCTATAGGATCCCTTCCGAGCAGATCCTCCACCTTCACTTTTCTGATCTGTCGAGCCTGCAACTGGCCGTTTAGCCACTCATCAATTGATGGTGTATCGAGCACCTCAAGTCCGTAATTGAGTGCCGTTCGGATCACTTTACTTTTTTCAACTGGCGTAATTTCCTTGATAGCCAGGATTAATGCATGGATATTTTGTTTTGTAATAAATTCCTGGCATAACACACGGGGATGATAAACAGGAATTCCGTTGATGTTTTTTCCGTACAGCTTTTTCTGTTCATCGATAAATCCCGCCACCTGGTACCCGTTTGTTCTGTCGCTCAATATGGCTCTCTTTACACTTACGCCCATTTCGCCTGCTCCCAGAATGAGCACTTTCTTTTTCTTTACGTAGGTAAAGGATATCATCTGAAAACTGGCTTTGATGCATATCCTGAAAAAGAACAGCATCACTGTAATCAGCACATAATGTATGGTGATTACAGAAAGGGGAAGGATTATAATTTCGCCATGGTTGAATCTGCGGCTGACGATTGACAATAAAAAAAGAGTCAGATAAGAAAGAGAAGTTGCCATAAAGAGCTTCATGATATCGATGATGGTGGTATGACGCAACACGCCGGAATATGATTGGAAGATCAAGAATAAGGAAGCATATACCATAACCGACAAACCTGTTTGGTATATAGTTAATGGAGAATGAAACACTTCCACTTCAAAGTTGTATCTTAAGAGGCAAGCAATAATAAAGCAAATGAAAACGGCCGTGTTGTCAATGGTATACAGCATCCATCTGGGTATCGAATAGTGCTGAAATACCCACCTGATTTTAACCTGTATGGCATCTATTATTGTTAAGTATTTTTCATGCATGGGTTTTATGGATTAGGCTTGTTTTAGGTGGTCGGTGTTTTATTAATGACGCGGGTCTTATGGATGGCCCTTCTTCTATATATCGGCATAAGTATTTCCTTGATATTGCGGCATATGTAGAATAATTCCAATTGAGTCAAAGACGGGTAAATGGGTAGGGATACGGTTCCTTTCCATATGCGTTCAGTATTCGGGAAATTCTCAGGAAGCAGGTTGTATTTTTCTTTGAAATAGGTCATTCTGTGCAGGGGCTTATAATGTACTGATGTCCCGATGCCCTTTTTTGACATGAGTTCAATGAACTCATTCCGAGATATCGGGGATTCCGGTTTCAGTGTCACCGTAAACAAATGCCAGGAATGATTTTCCGGACGCTCAACGCATACCGGAAGGTCTATTACAGGTATCTTGTGCAATTCTTTATAGTAGAATTCTGCACAATGTTGTCGCCTGTCCCTGAAATTGTCCGCTTTTTCAAGTTGAGCAAGGCCAATAGCAGCATTGATGTCAGGCATATTGTATTTGAAACCCGGGGCGATCACATCGTACTCCCATGAAGCCGGATTGGTTGTATATCTAGCCCATATGTCCCTGCTGATCCCGTGAAGCCGCATGATCTTTGCACGGTTGTAAACTTCTTCATTATCGGTGACCAGCATGCCCCCTTCCCCGGTAGTAATAGTCTTGTTAGCATAAAAGCTGAAGCAGGTTGCATCACCAAAGCTGCCGATATACTTATCGCGAAATTTTGTCGGGAAGGCATGGGCTGCGTCTTCGATTATTTTAATATTTCTGGATCTGCATATGTCAATAATTCCTTCATTATCCGGCGTATGCATCAGATGAGACTGCCCCCCATAATGTACCAGGATAATTGCTTTCACGCCGGGATTCCGATCCAGTGCTTTTTTTAGAATACGAGGTGAAACCAGCCTTGTATCGTATTCTACATCCAGAAATACCGGTTTGGCATCCATAAACCGTATTACATCTGCAGAGGCTGTAAACGTTAGTGATGGTACCAACACCTTGTCGCCTCTCCTTATTCCGATAGCTTCAACAGCCAGATGCAATGCTGAAGTACAGGAATTTACCGCACAGGCATATTTTGCTCCTACATATTGAGCAAACAGCCTTTCAAAATTCTGCGCCTTTGAGCAAGTAGTGAGCCATCCACTTGCCAATACCTCACTCAGGTATTTTTCTTCATTTCCGGCAAGTGAAACCTTTGCAAAAGGAATTGTCATCATGGATTGGTAGGTTTTTGATTTATCGTTTCATTTGATGGTGACTGCAGTAATTATATTGTGTATCAAGTATATAGTACATCATTTGAATTACAAACAATCAAAGGGTATGATCTCTGAACAGCATACGGTGCCCTTGATATAGGTGGATGATTTTACGGATCAGGTCGTTCCTGAAATTTTTCTTTCCCAACAGTCCAATCATGATATAAATGAACAGTCTGACAAAGGGTATCAGCAATGGGTTCAGAAGGTAAACCCTGGATACAGGAACACGGTTGAAAAGCATGTTGTTTTTGAATCGGTTTAATTCTGGCAGGTCCCTTATAGAATCGATGCCGTATGATATTTTTGCAGCCTTGTTCTTTTCGATGATTTGGTTGACCATGGTATATAGCAGACCATTCATGGGATCGGTAGTCTCAGAGTCATTTCTGTCGATAAAGGCGTGCATGATGATGAATTTCCCTTCCAGCTCAATGACTACCAGATAGCCAACCATTCTGCCTGCGTAATAGGCACCCAGGATTATTACATCATCGCTTGTGAAAAGGGGGGTAACGTAATTTTTCCATAAAACGGGGTCGGTAAATGATTTAATATTAAGATGTTGTCGTTTCAAAGTTTGCTGATTAATGGCAAGCCCGAAAGTCATCAGGTCTGATAAGGTAGGTTTACTGAAAGTGCAGTTCTGCAGGCTTTTACGGATTCGGTTTCTTATTTTCTTGGCAAACCTTTCAATATTGTAATCATTGGCATCCAGTATGAATTCATAGGTGTTTTTCCGGGGTAATTCGGTAAGAAGCACTGAAACAGCATGCTTCCATCGTATGGCTTTGATCAGTTGTGCACTCAGTGTCACTTTGGTAAGATTGGGAAATGAATAATTCACCAATCCCTGCCGGTTGAAATGGTTGTTGCCGATGGTTTTGATTCTGATACCGCAGTTTCGGAACAGATCAACATATTCTTCTGCCTTCATAATAATTAATGATTTATGTAAGCAAATAGTGATCAGGATGCTTTATGAAACCGCTTTTCTATGGTGAACGCGTCAACGACCAGCATATCCTTATCGAAATTAAAAGTATGGGTGCCTTTTAGTCTGGAATCCCAGTCGGCCTCTTTTCTTAAGATGAGAACTTCTTCAAAGCTGGTTTCTGATAGGTTTGTAATCTGGTTCACATTGTAGGCTTTCCCATACAGGCCTGAACAATCTTGCGATGGCCGGTATATTTTATTGTTGTGTATGAAAATTTTCCCGGCGGGTCGTGCATTTCGGATGTCAGATACAATCGGATTTGCCGGATGGGGGGTCCAGTTTGCAGTAAAAATGTCGCTGGAATAATAAAGAAACAACTCGAGGTACTCAGGGAAACGGGATGATTTATTCTCAGCCGCAAACAGCCACCACCTGTTGTTATGGAAAAATACCGTGGTATCCATGGCAGCCTTGTTTTCCATCAAATTCATTACAAATTTCCATCGGTTAGGAAACTGCTCACATTGGTATAATTGAACAGTTCTGTTCTCAGCAGTCTCCGGGATCATATAATACTGATGGTTGTATTCGAACAAAAAGGGATACGACATGTGATAATCTTTCTCCAGTACCTTTGAGACTCCCATTATTTTACCCTGTTCATCCAGTTCCAGTACTGAGATGTGGCCTTTATTGGTTTCAAACATGAGTTCCTCAATGAAAACCCAGTTTTTTTTGTCTTTGCATATTACAAAGGGGTCGGCCCAAAACCTGTCTCCTGAAGGGATTAATGAGGTGAACTTTCCATGCATGTTGATCATGGGGTCGTCTTGCTTTTGAAAAGCTATAAACCAGTTCTGTCTTTCTAGATATAATGCTTTATTAAATACATAGCGCCAATAAACCTTGAGCATATTTCGCAATGCCAGCAGATTTGAAGGAGCGGATGGCGTCGTAATATTATGTTTCCCTGTATCTGATGCATTTCTTGCAACCAGATTGTTCAGATATCCCGAACCTTGCTCGCAAATCCCTTTTATGATACGGGGGATAAAAAGTGCTCCCAAATTATACGCGTGGTCCAGATTCAGATGGATAGAAGAAAAGCTGGCAGGTATGCTGCTTCTGAATAGAATGGTTTCATAGCGGGAGTATGGATCCGTACTTTTCACAACGACCATCCGTTCTGGTATCTTATTGATAAGTTCCCAGTATCCGTTGGAAGGATTCTGATACTTATCCTGCTGTTCAGGCTGGTAGTTCCAGATTCCATACAAGGACAGCGGTATTTTGGCCCGAACCGGTTTTTTCAAGGCAAAATTGATGATGATATCCAGCTTGTACCTGCTTATTTCAAGTAGTGATGAGGTATCTGAATCATCTTTCATGCCGGCAATCATGGATATGCCCCGAAGTATGCCGGAGGCGTCGGTAATCTTATCAAAATCAATCCTGTGGCGTGATATAAAACGGTCTGTTTTTAAGTGGAGTTTATAGAAAAGCGACCTGCCGCGTTTGTCATCCTCAACCTTACCGGTATTGAAGATTACTAAATTAATTTCGGAGAAGTCAGAGCAGGCAATCTTTTCTATAACTCTGTATATCCAAGCAGGCAGTTGAACTGAATTTATAATAATTCCTATTTTAAGCTTTCTGTTCATATATTTGTCTTTTGCATCAGATTGAATGTTTCAGATTCGTTTTTCGGAATAGGGATTGATGCCAGCGTTTTGATTATTATAAGCAGGTCGCCGGCAAAGGAATGATGTCTCACGTATTCTTCGCAATAATCAAGCTTTCTGGGAAGGATAACATTTCTGTACAGGTTTTCGGGATTGTCAGATGCAGCCAGAATGGATTCTTCATTGCGGAATTTCAGGGAGGCAATATCGGTAATGCCAGGTTTTACTGTATGAACGATCTTCCATCTTTCGGGGAATGCCGATACCCATTTTTCAACCTCGGGTCGAGGCCCTACCAGAGACATATCGCCTTTCAGCACATTGATCAGTTGAGGCAATTCATCCAGTTTGGTTTTTCTGATAAATCTGCCAACAGAGGTCACGCGTGAAAAGTCACCGGGTGTGAATGAACCTTCGGTTATAGTTTTTGGGGGGCTCATGGACCTGAATTTGTATAATCTAAAGGTCTTTCCTTGTTTTCCGATACGAGTTTGCCTGAAGAAAACCGGTCCATTATCCTCAACCCATACCACTATGCCGATGATCAGGAACAGAGGAGACAGCAATATCATTCCAAGGAGTGCGGTCATGAAATCAAAACCACGTTTCATCTTCTAATTAAAGGTTTGCGTAATGACAGAGACCAATAAATTCAGATTGTTTCTTTTGGAATAATTCTTCATGGCATAAGAGAAGCCATTGTTTCCGAAGGTCTGCAATGTTATATCCTCAAAGGTAATGGCTTTGTACATGGCTCCGATTAGGGAGTCCGGGTTTTCAGGAGGCAACACCCATCCGCATCCTGACTCGCGAATGGCAGCGGCAATGTCACTTTCATAATCCACACAGGCTATTATGGGTTTTTTTGAAAACATGTATGAAGGCAGTTTTGACGGAATAGAACTTATGGAAGCGCCTTTTTTGACTGGCAGCAGCATGGCATCTGCTTCACTCTGGATTTCAGCAACTTTGCCAACTGGCACATCTGTGAAGATCACGTTTTCAGCATGAAGTTCCTCTTTAAGGTGCATGCATTTCTCACGTTGCGATCCGGAACCTGCGATGATCAGTCGGGCGTTTTTCAGATCTGCCTGAACAAAGCTTTCTATTAAAAATTCAACTCCCGCCACTGGCCCTATATTGCCAAGATACATGAAAGTAAACGGCTTGTGATTGGGTTGCCCCTGACTGTGAATATCAGATATCCTGTTTTTCCCCGTATATGAACCTTCGTCCTGCCAGTTTTTCACCACGCTGATTTTTTTACCCGGGATTTTTCTGGATCTTTCTAGTTGCATTTTCATCCTGTCGGAAATCGTAACAATTTGTGAGGCTTTATTCAGACCTCTTTTGTCCATTGGTATAAGAAGCAGGTTTATCAAGGTTTCCATGGAAGGGATTTTGTTGGAAAGCGACTCTGGGTACATATCCTGAACATGAACAACGGATTTGATCCTGTATTTCCGGGCTGCTCTGGTGATCAAATACTGACCAATCAGAGGCCATGATGCCAGGTAAAGGCCTTCTATTTTATCATGATGATTCTTGATATATGCGGTAACATGTTTGCCGAAGCTGTAGCTTTCCCAAAATCTGCCCGGAATACAGGACCGGGGTGATGTATAGGATTTCAGCACAATATGTTTGTATCTTGCGTCAGTAAGGGGTTTTTCGGTGAATGTAAAACCACAGGGCCGGGTTGGCCTGGGGGATAGAACAGTGACTTCATGGTTTTCCGAAAGAGCCATAGCTAGATCATGTGATATGCGTGCTGCAACAACCGGTTCAGGCGGAAAAACAGCCGAAATGATCAGAATCATCTGCAGGATTAAAAATGGTTTTAAAGCAGATATCAATCAATCATGATCCTTTTTTTCAGGAACCGGGCGGGATTGCCTCCGACAACGGTCCATGGATCGACATTGTGAAATACGGATGAGCGGGCACTCACAACGGCTCCCTGTCCAATTGTTACCCCCATTGCGACAAATGCATCTGCAGCAATCCATACTTGGTCCTTGATAATGATTTTACCATATAGTGCAGGTTTGTTATGTCTGGTGTAGTCGTGTGAGCCCGTGCAAAGGAATACTTTCTGGGATATTGTGGTATAAGCGCCAATACTTATTTTATCAGTATTAAAACAATCCACCTTAGGCCCCAGGCAGGCATATTCATCCATTTCCAGGTTCCAGGGCTTGAAAATATTTGCACTGGAATAGATGATGGCATGCTTGTGAATTTTGGCGCCAAATAGTCTCAATAAAAAGATTTTCCAGCCGCTCAACATCCTGCGTGGAATGGGCCTGACCAGTATAAGCCAGATGATTTCCCAAAGTAATTCAAGCAATTGCATCCTCAGGCTCTGTTCACTAAAAAAAACCTTTTCATTCTTGGAATGCTCTTTCATGGATTAGTTGAATTTGATTAAAAATGTTAGTTTGATGAGGAATCATAAATCATAGAAGCTTTATTTATTGCCATATTCCAGGCTTTAAGATATTCCTCGTTTACCTTTTTCCCGTTGTACTTATATAGAACACGCTGAACCCCTCTTTGACCCATAATTCTCGCGTATTCCATATTATCGAGCAAGGTAAGAATGGCTTTTCTCAACATTTCAGTATTTCGCGACGGAATGCAGATTCCGCATGGTGTATCTCCTGATAAGGCCAGCATTTCAGGTATGGCTCCGACATCTGTTGCAATGATCGCACATCCCATAGCCATCCCTTCGATAATTGCCATGGGAAAGCCTTCGGTATAGCTGGGTAATACCAGCAGAGGCGAATTACTCATAATTTCAAGCACCTGTTCCTTGTTTAGCTGACCGGCAAATTTCAGCCAGGTACCGTTCGCCTTGATGGCTGCTATACCTTCCAGTTCTTTTTTAATCTCTGCTGAGTACGATCCTACCACCAGGAGTTCTTTTATTGAAGAAATCTTTGAACAGGCCTCCACCAGCTCAAATACACCTTTGTCCCTGATCACATGCCCTACATATATTATTCTGCTAGTATTGTGATACTTATTGTTGAATCCGTTGCGGGTTTTTGCTCTATTTTCCACATCAGGGGCCAAGGCATTCGGAATATACAGGATGTTTGAGGAACCTTGCCTTTGTATGGTTTCATATGTCTTTGGGTCAATTACAATGGATAATGTACTGGATCGGATAACCTTTGTAAATAGATACCATTCCCAGTTATTGGAATCTGCCAGCTCTGGAACCCTTCCAAAGTGCCAGTGCATCACTACAGGTATTCTGTGACGCCTGGCTGTTTTAACAATCAGATAGTCCTTTATCAGTGCAAAGGATGCGCTGCTTGCCAGATGAATCAGGTCAGGCCGTTCTTTTTTTATGATGAGCAAAGTTGCAAAGTAGGTTTTAAGGGAATTGAGTATTCCGGTAAGTATCCTTATCGGGAGGGAAGTGGAAGTAATGGGTCTGATTTTGTGAAGGGTATTGTAGAAGGATAGCTGCACGATTTGTTTGTTGCTTTCGAGAAACTGAAGCATATTCTCTGTTACGGAGCCCATTCCTCCTATGGGGCATCCCGGGTTGGGCATTGGAGCTATAAGCAATACTTTTATTGCCATTACCAGTTTTTATTCATTTGGATGTAATACGCTGAGGTTGTTAAATCTTGCCTGCCATCCGGCCATATTCAGCAAAACATCAAAAATTATAACAGCTATTTGTTTTCAATATGATTCAAAAGGTGAAATGGGTCAGGCCATTGGGAGCTATTCTTTTTCAAACGGACCAATATCGGGAGCTCTGCCCAAAAATGTCAGGCCAACATCAACACCTGCATCAATCAGATCACTACCTTCATTCAGTCTCAAGAAATCCATCACAGGCAAGCTTCCATCTTTCATTCTGGTTCCTGAAATTCCGCTGGAATCAATACTTGCAAAGTCATCATCAGCGCATGTTATGTTAGGTGAGGCATCCCAACTATTGTGATCATGAATAACATAGTCAGAAAATGATACTGATTTGCCATTTTTATAACTTATATTGTTCCTGACAATGATTTGGTTATTATATAAACTTAATTCAAAACCAAGGTTGCTGTTGCAATAGGCAATATTGTTGTAGAAGACCATACTAGTATTCCCATGGTTCTGATTGAACCCTATGAACTTGTTCATAAATGCCATACAATTTGAAAGGAGCCTTTGAGGCACATCCAAAGGTTGTTTTTCGGCATGCCCCAACTTGAAACCGCAGCCATCACCGTTCGCCCGGCCGTTATTAAATGACCAGCATTCTTCAAATTCGACAATTCCCTCATTTTCCCAGCAGTCGAAACCATCATCTGAATTATACCATGACCTGCAACCTTTGAAAAAGGTATGTGAAGAGGAGATTGCATAACATGCAACAAATCCATCAGCCTGACCACCGGAATACCCTGCAGTCAACCGATCGAAATTGTCATAGGCATCGCAATTCATGTAAAAGACACTATCACATTGATAGGCATAAAATCCGGCTCCGTTGTTGGCGTGAGATGTACAATTCTCAAATACATTGCCTTTGGATTTTTCAATGCTGATTCCAAGGGGATTCACGTTTGAACTGTATTGTTGTACCCCTCGGACGGTCAAGCCTTTTAAATGCACATAGTTACATCCTATCAAACAGATGCCTTTGAGATCAGCCACCTTGGTTATGCTACTGCAATCCAACACTGGTTTTTCACCGGGGTAATTGAATATGCAAATCGGTTTTGTGCGGGTTCCGCTTTTATTATATAAGTAAACGCCATATACATCCAAATTATCAGCATAATAAACGCCTCCCCTGATGTAAACTGTATCTCCTGTTGTTGCTGTTGAAAATGCCTTTTGCCAGGTAGCCCAGGGTTTGTCATATGTGCCTGGATTGTTATCGTCGCCATTTACGGCAACAAAATAGGCATCTTTATAATTATTAATCGGGGGATTATTCCCTTTGTCATCATCTTTTTCACAGGAGTAAAAGAGATTTATTAGCAGAAAAGCAAACAGGATTTTCATTAATTGTTTTTGTTTAAATCATTAAAATATTCAAGTAAATATTCCTTATCATACATTCTTTGCAGCGTGAGGGTGTTTGTTTCTGTCAGCTTTTGATCCGCTAAAATTTCCATTCATAAGATGTTGGAGGTACAAGGAGATTCCTGTAAGCTCAGAAGCCAGTTTTGTATTGGAGCCATCATCGGAGACGCCGGTTATTTTGAGCTTTAATGGATCAGAGAACAAATCATTCCATCCTGCATCAATACTTCTGGCTGCTTTCATCCCGCATTCTTTTAATATTTCTATACATTCATTATCATAATCACCATTAGGGTATGCAAACGTTTCTACCTTGCGACCGATAATCCCTTCAACATCTGTTTTGCATTCCAAAATCTCTCGTCTTTTTTCTTCAAACGAACAGTTGATCAATACAGGATGAGAACAGGTGTGAAGGCCAAAATCAAAATAACTTTTCATGGTTTCAATTTCACGGCAATTAAGTGCCTGCCTCATGCCACGATATTCTTTTTCCGGACTGTACCGGTATTTTTCTTTTAGCGTATTGAGCCTTTGTTCGTTGGTCATGGCTTTCAATTGGATAGTCTCTTCAAAGCTGCAAACAGTCCACCAAAATTGTCTTTCTGTATTGATCACCTGAGAGGTCAGGAAAACCGTAGGT
Organism: uncultured Bacteroidales bacterium; assembly: GCA_964560225.1. Classification (GTDB taxonomy): domain Bacteria; phylum Bacteroidota; class Bacteroidia; order Bacteroidales; family UBA10428; genus UBA5072. Next base: position 32,208 of record CAZLLD010000012.1, on the reverse strand, counting down.
CTGAGTTTATACTTAATGACAATTGGAAGGAGGTTGTAGTTTCCTGTCCAGCCGTCATCAAAAGTAATTATCAGGGCATATTTTGGGAGGAGATCCATTCTTTTCGAATAAAAAGCATCCACGAAATCCTGCAATGAAATCAGGTTATAATAATGCAACAAGTATTTCACATGTGCTTCAAAAATGGCCGGTTGGGGATCGTGATAAACAACAATGGTAACTTTGTTCCGGGCGAACAGCATTCTGATAATCCAGGAGAGGCCGCTGAATCTGATCAATCCGTGGAAAATCCAGGAGAATATTTTACTCATAATAACCCATTAATTCCAGATATCTTGAAACGATGATTTCTTTATTAAACTTTTCAAGGGCAATTTTCCGGTTTTTTATCCCTATTTCTAATCTTTGGTTCTTATTGAGGCTCAAAAAATAACGTATGGTGTTTCTTATCGAATCCGGATCTTCAGGATCGCAAAGCAGGTTTGGCTCGTGTGACAGAAAGCAGGTCATGTCGGAAACCTTTGTGCAGATTACCGGCTTTTCACAGGCCATGGCTTCACAAATAATATTCGGAAAACCTTCGTAGAGACTGAAGAGACAAACGGCATCAGATTCCTGCAATACTTTATTTATTTCGTGGGTTGCATTATGAAAAACCAAGACTTTTTCAAGACCTTTTTTTTCAATTTCAGCCATGGATTTTTTGAATAACGGGCTGGGTCTTTTTTGGGGTTCATTGTCTCCATACCAGTCAATCTTTAGATGGCTCAATTCTGATTCATCGAACCGGGATAAGGCTTCAATCAGACCTTGTATGTTTTTTTCATATTGTATTCTGGCTGCTATGACCAGCGAAGCCTGGCCGTTCTTTTTTATACCTGTATGGTTTAAAGGTTTGAAATTACTGAAATTGACCGTGTTGTATATAATAACACATTTTGATTTTGGCAGAAGCGGATTGACTCGTCGTACCAGTTTCATGTTGGTCTCTGAATTTGCGACAACATAGTCGGCAAAAAAGTGGAACCATCTATAGCATATCAATTTAAAAGACATCAATATTCCAGGATTGGCACTTCGTTCTCCAACAATCAGTCTCCACCTTCGATAGGGAAATCCGGCACATTCACAGATGAAATTTGCAGCTTCGAGAAATGATAGTACGGCATCATAATTGCCTTTTCGGATATAGCTTCTCATTTTTAGCAAACGCTTGATATAGTTGGGCTCATCAATACACTTAATCGATATCCCTTTATCTTCAACAAATGCATTGTAGAATGGAATGTGATGATAGGTTAGAAAGGTCACACAATGCCCTTTTTCTTTGAAAGCAAAAGCCAATTCAACCAATTGCCGCTGAGCACCTCCGAAACACAAACTGTCAATTACACAAAGGATTTTCATGTTCATGGGTAGGCAGGGTTGTTAATAAATCAGGATCAGGGTTCAAATGATCATTACTGGCAGCATAGGCAAGTATTGCCCATCCCATCTTCACTTCGATAATATGGCTGACCACAATCATACTGAATAGGATGATCAATAAAAGAACCGGCAATAAACGCCCAGTAATCCGATAGGCCTTCATGCTTTTCCTGAATATCATATATAGAAAATAGAAATAAACGATCAAACCTACGCTTCCTGTAAAACATAGCACTTCGAGTATGACATTGTGGGGACTGGTGTAAACGCCAAAGGTGGACATACAAAACCTTGTATAGCCCGATTGCCCTAATCCAAAGACAGGATTGCCTTTAATTACAGGTATCAGGCTTTTCCATATAATGTCCCTGTTGGATAAATTTCCTTCTGCGACACTTTCAAAAAGGCGGGTTCTTATGACCTCATTGTGTAAGGTAATTTGCCAAATAACAATAAGTGAAATCAAACCAATTATAAAAACCATCATCTTGCTCTTGTATTCAGGTGTTTTGAACAAAAATACTCCTGCTAAAAAAGCCAGAACAAAAGCCAGAATTGCCAGTCGTGAGCCGGTACTAATCAGTAACTTTAACATGATGGGAACAGGAATTAACAGAACAAACCTGAGTTTATTCAACTGAAGATTGTTTTGAACAACGATCATAAGCAGGATAACTATTGAAATACACATTCGCATGCCAATAATGTTCTGGTTGTCTCCAAAAATGGTCACTCTTCCTTCATAATATTCAATGCCTATTCCAAATAAATACAACATCGAGAGCGTTACAGATCCCAGCGCCATAAAGAGCAAACCTTTCTCCAGGATTTTAGGCTCTATATCTTCGTGGTTCATGAGTATCCAGAAAAGGATGATGTTTTGAAAAATAGTGGAATTAAAAACATTATCACGGAAGGATTCGGCATGAAACGCATTGACAATTAGCAGAATGGCAAAAAACAACCAGATAGTTATGATTATGGTTCTGTCTTTTTCACGGGTCCTGATTGTTATAACTCTTGGTATGGAGATCAGAAAATACAGGATTCCGGTGAGTTTTGCAACTGAAAAAAAACCATTGGTATTAAAGGGATCCCACACCTCAAAATTCAGGGAAAAGAAGAAAAGGTACAGGAAAAATCTTTGTAGTGTTCTTATCATAATATTAAAGGTATGGTCAGCTATCTATAATTGCTTACGAACAATATTGAGATTGCACCAAGTCCATATGAAACCACTGTTAATAGCAGGTTTGTGTTGAAATTATTTGACTTAACTGGTGATTTCTTTTTTCTTAAATACCGGGAAGCCGATTCTGGATAGCAGGTTGTTGATCATGTTTAAAACCTGAGCACTATCGAAAACAAATACATTGTATTTTATTTCAAACCATGACACAATAGCAAGATAAGCCAAACCTAAGAAAGCCATGGTAATTGGACCGTAGTCAACAAGGAATTCGATGGCTGCAAATGGAACGAGTGAAATACAGGATATCAGGGCTATAATGGAAAACGTTCTCCAGGGGAAGAATTTAATGATATTGCTCTTTATTAATTTCATTTCGTGACGCAGTTGGAGCGTTTTGGGAAGTATTATGCTGAGCATGGCACTAGTCATACCGCCCCACATGCCAAAATTCTTAATCAGGATATAGGTAAGAGGAATGGTAATGAGACAGCTATAAAAATATGATTTTAAAGAAATAATGGTTTTGTCCGTAGCTCTTAGAATCAGACCAGCCCCAAGCATAAATATCAGAAATGTGAATAAATAGGTTCTGAATAGTGGAACAGCATCAATATAAGCGTTGGTGAAAAACAGAGTGATAATCCTCCGGGCATACAAGGAGACCAATAATATTGCCGGTATGGAGAAAGAGTATGTCTTTGATACAAGAGACTTATAAATGTCAGTTATATCCTGCAATTTATTCTCCTGATATTTCAAAGTCATTTTAATAAGATAAACCTGGGAAAGCGAATTGTATATCTGTTGTACTCCGGGAATACCATAGAAAGCAATGGAATAGGTAGCAAAAGCTGCAGGAGTTAAAAATGAGATGCAAATAATTTTGTCAAGTTGCAAAGCAAAAGTGTTTAAACTTAATGCCATTCCAAAGGGGATACTGTACTTAAGCTGTTTCTTCGCTAAATCCAGATTGATCATTTTTTTGATTTCCCTAATTTTTATATCCTTTAGCGAGTAGTGAGTAACGAATGAAAAACAAATCAAAGCAGCGAATAAAACACCGATCAATATGGAGTAGAGATTATGACGGATGAGGGCAAAACAAATTATGAAGGATAACCTGAGCATTACCTCGGCTGGTGGGTAAAGCATACTGGTAATATTATCATTTTTTACAACATATAAAGGTTCGATCATGTTTACCGGCATTAACAAGAGAATTCCAATAATAATCAGGGCTTTGAATTGGTTGAGATCACCATCGCCAATCATGTATTTCCCAATTACAGGTACATTTATCAGGCCAATGGCCAGTATGGAGAAAAACAACAGGAATATCCAGGTATGAACGATCAGGGATTTCCGGACCTCTTTATTTGCAGTAGGATAAAAAAAGTAAAGATTAGATTGTATCCCCATGCAGAAAACCATAATACAAAAACTAACTACCACATAAAACTGGGAAAATATGCCGTATTCATATTTTGTAAGAAACCGGGTAAGAAACAAGGGTAGTGAAAACGTTGCTAAAAGAGCAATGATTTTGCCCGTCATAATAGCAATGGTTTGCTTTGTTGAACCGGAGATTAATTCGGTATGAGGCTCTTTCTGCATTATGAATAAGTTGATAACAGGTTTATCAAAAATAACGTGGTGATTTATCGATCTCGGTTTTGACAATTTTGGCGGGGTTTCCAGCCACAATTGAATTTGGAGGGACATCTTTGGTAACTACTGCGTTGGAAGCGACTATTGAATTATCTCCAATATTGACTCCTTTGCAGATTCTGGCAAACGAGCCTACCCATACATTACGTCCTATAACAATGGGCTCTGCGTCAGAATATTTCCATTTACGAAATTCAGATCCTTTTGGAGAGGAACTCTTAATGAGTCTGTCCTCTGGATTGATAGAATGATTGTTGTTGTCCATGATCACCACATAATCAGCAATTGAAGTATAGTCCCCAATGGTAACCGACTTAACGGAACCAATGACGCTATTTTCTCTCATATAGGCATATGTGCCAAGTTGAATTTTCCCATGGTTTTGTGAAATTAGCAACCCTGATAACATGGCATGATCTCCGATGGAAATATCATGACTGTCAGAACCATCTTCCAGCATTATGCAAGTAAATCGGTTAAATACCTGGCCGTTTCCTATTATGGTTACTGCCTTTTGAATTCGGATTGATTTATAGCCATCCACCAATTTTTCTATAAAGTGTTTTATGAATGCCAGCATATGTTTAGGGATTATGGAGTTTTACGCATTATGTTCACTATCAGATAGCATATATGAGCAGTAAAGGGTAGGTCTGAAAACCAATCCAACAGATTATTATAAAACGCTACGCTCTGCCAGTCACATCCATGTCTTTAACTAACAGTAAATCAATTTAATAAAATTTTCTTTTCAATTCCAAATAACCTATTTATCGCACGTTACATTTCTCAGTCATAAGTCCAGTTATAATCCTCTCTTTTGAAATTTCAGTCATGGATAGCATTGTGTTGAGGGTCGTGTGTAAAAGAACCGATAATATTTTCTTCTTAAATAGAAAATTCAGTCATTACTTCTTTTTTTTATAGCCATATCCGTATCCGTACTGATCATTGTAGATCTTATTGTCGTTGAGTACAAAACATAGGTTGTTGATGTTTTTTTTCATCAATTCCTTCATAGTTAATGAAATCACTTTCTTCAAACTGTAATTATAACGGGCCACAATGATTTTAACATCAGCGATATCCATCAACTGGTAGGCATCACTTACCTGGGCCAGGGGAGTGGTGTCCAGAATGATGCAATCATACATGTTTCTGAGTTGGTTGATCAGCATCCTGGTTTTTTCAGTGGCCATCAGTTCAAGGGGATTTGAAGGAACAGGGCCCGAAGGAATATAATCGAGTTTTTCAAAGGGTGAATGCTGCAAAATATCCTGAAAGTTATTCCCATTCAGGTACCATGTACTTATACCTTTTTGCAGTTCGGGGGAGATTCCAAAATACGAGGTAGTTGGATTGCGCAAGTCAAAATCAAGCAGAACGGTTTTCTGTCCCAGTTGAAGGTAGCTCAGCGCCAGGTTGGATGCGTTAAAGCTCTTTCCTTCACCTTCAATGCATGAGGTTACCATAATAACCTTCTGTGATTTATTTTGGAACTGATACTCCAGATTGGTTCGCAGGGCACGGTATGATTCATTCAGGGACGAATTAGGATATTCAATGATCACATTCCCGGTTTTGCGGTAGTTATGAATAATTTTTCCCATGACAGGTACATTGGAGAATTGTTCAAAGAAATCCTCCGAATGAACCTTTGTATCCAGTGAGTCCTTAAGAGTCAGAAATCCAAACGGAACAAGCAAGCCGATTATCAGTGCAATACCGTAATTCAGTCCTTTATTAGGGAATACAGGCCTGTTGCTGGTGAGTTTGGCCGGATCGATGATGATGTCGTCGGGTTGGTTTGCTGCCTGGGTAATCTTGGCTTCTGCCCTTTTTTCAAGCAGGTAATTATAAATGGCATCATTCAGGGTGTATTTACGTTCAATACCCCCCAGCTGCAACTGCGTTCTTGGTAACCTGCTGATCGTAGCTTCTATTTTGTTGATGCGCTTTTTCATTTCATCCACGCTGATATCTGTGGTTTTCCTAACGGCAGTGACATTTTCCATTATGGTATTATGGGCGTTTTCTATCTGCGTGCTGAGCTTCTGTATTATAGGATTGAGTTCCTGATTGTTTTGGATCAGATTTTGACGCTGCGTATAGGCGGTAATCAAATCGGACATCAGATTGTTGAGCATTTGATCATCAATCCCCATTGAGGAAGGCAAAACCAGGTTCGAATAGTCTGCGTTGATCTCCAAATCATTAGCCACATTATCATAATAACGCTTTCGTGTAGTAAGCTCAGCCAGCTGATTTTGCAGATTCATATATTGTTCAGTGATATTGTTGACCTGTTCTGAAGTATTCAGCAACTGATTGGATGACCTGAAGCGTTGCAGGGTTTCCTGGGCATGACTTAAAGAATCAGATATCTCATTTAGTTGTTTATCAATATACTCAATGGTAATGCTGGCTGTGTGATTTTTTCGTTCTAGATTCTGATCCGAATATACCTTCATGATCTCATTTGTAAAGTCTTTGCCTTCTTTTATGGATTGGGACTTATGCTTGATTTCAATTACCGTTGATAACTCATCAATATTGGTGAATTCAAGTTGTCTCTTGAACGCATCAATTTTTGTCACCATATCTTTAATCTCAAAACTATATCTGAAGTGATCTTCATTTAAACCTGAAGCTAAGGTGTCCTTTTCCACAATAAAGGCAGCATCTTCGGTTTCAATCATTTCACCTATCCTGCCATATTCCTCAAACTTCCAGTTTTTTCTGGTAGCAACAACTTCATTGTTTTTAAAATCTACAATGGCGACCTTTTTTTGTTGGGCTTCTACCCGAATGTTGTTGCTGTCAACAAGTGAAATTTTGAATCGCACGTCAACAGGCTGAACATGATTGTAAAACAGCAATATTCTAAATGGAGTTTCTTTGTATGCATTTTGCGATCGAAGCCCGTGCTTTTTATAATAACCGACATTCAGACCCAGGTTCTTGATGGTTTGCTCAATAACCTGGGTTGATCTCAATACCCAAAGCTCATTCTGAAAATTTTGGTTTATGCCAAATAAACTGCTCTTAAGAAATTCATTTGTATTTTGGTCCAACAGTTGTTTTTCTTCCTTTATTAGTAAGGATGAGGCTACTTTATAAACAGGGATAGTGAATTGATTTACAAGAAAAGCAATTCCTAAGGAAACTAACAGACATAGGATAAATGCCTTGTAGTTTCTGGAGATGATATTAATGATTTTTGCAAAATCAGGATCATCCTGGCTTTTGTTTAATAAAGTTGGCGTCATATTGCGACTGTTTATGGGATTATTATTCATATACTGTAAAAATCAACAGGGCTGCAGTAATGGAACTGATTATGGTTCCATAGGGGAAAATTCTGATATCCCAGAATTTTCTTTGAAGCGGCTTCACATAAACAATATCATTTGGGCGGATATAATAATAGGTTGAGGATAGTATGCCTGAATTTGAGAGGTTCACAGGGATTCTCATATTTACCTCTCCCTCATTCCGAATGATAAGTACTTCTTTGCGGTTCCCGTAATCCGTAATATCTCCCGCCATACCCAGGGCATCCAGGATGGTCATTTTTTCCTGTGAATACGAATACCGACCTGGGTTTCTTACCTCCCCAAGTACCGAAACATTCCGACTGACCAGTTTCACAACCACCGTTGGCTCACGAAGTATTTTAGTCAGCGAGGCGGCAATGGTTTCATTGATTTCGGACAGGGTTTTACCGGCTACCGATATTCGTCCGATTACAGGAAGGGCGAGATAGCCTTCTTTATCCACCGTATAGGAAATCAAAGAGGCACCGTAAGGTTGAACACTGCCACTGTTAATGGGTTGCTGTGCCGATGAGGCTAAAAACACATTGGCAAAAGGATCGTCCAGGCTGTTCACCTGAATCAGCAGTTCATCATCTGGCTGAATCTTGTAATGTTCAAGACTGGCTTCTCGAAATGCAGCGATGGTATCAATGCTTTTATACTGCAAGTATTCCACGCTATGTTGACTTACACACGAGGAAAGCATAAATAAGGCAGTCAGATGCAGGTAGAAGATCTTTCCACAAAAGCAGACTGTTGAGGAGGTACTTTTTCGATTCATTTGTTAAATGTTAAGGTATGTGGTTAAACCAGAAACCGGATTCAAGGAATGGAAACGTGAATCAGAACTTGGACCAGAACAAGAACCAACTCTATGAAAATGGAAATGAAATAGGGAATGGAAATGAAATAAGGAATGGAAATGAAATAAGGAATGGAAATGAAACAGGGAATGGAAATGAAATAGGGAATGGAAATGAAATAAGGAATGGAAATGAAACAGGGAATGGAAATGAAATAGGGAATGGAAATGAAATAGGGAATGTGATCCAGATATTAAGATAATACAAAATTGGAAGATGGAAAAATTGATTTGACAAACCCGCTAATTTGATGGGTTGAAGGAGTAAAAAAGTTTGATCAGCGATTCAAAAATAGGGGTGAACTTCTTGTAAGCCGAAGGGTGATTGCCGTTAATCGATCATGATTAATTTCTTATGTTCAATAAGCTTCTTATGGCTGGTTTTTCCTGACAGAACCAGGATGTATATTCCCGGAGGCAGGGATGATGCATCAATGTTGAGATTATCGGTCAAATTTCTAGTGATGACGGGTACTCCCTGCATGCTGTATAGGCTAAGCCTGCTAAAGGCATTGTATTTTGATGGATGGAGGCATATCATGGAATTGACCACTACAATTGCTGTATCAACAGGATCTTGTGAGTCGGCATCACTGATGGTGTCCGGATCTGTGATATCTGTATCATCGGTGTCAGAAACAGTAATGTCATCAATACCAGTAGGTGCAACATATTCAAAACCTCCGATATCGGGCTTCGAATCACGTGGAGTGGAGAAGAAGTCCTGCTGAACAACATCCATTGGTATTCCGCTATTTATGGCCGGAGAGGTTTCCTGCAATTTGAAGTATTCTGCAGTCAGTTTGCCAGAGCCCAGGCCGTTTGTTTCAAACAAAAGGGGGTTTCCAATTACATCTCCGGCTCCGGAGAGCTCATTTGGAGGAGCCTTTGACCAAAGGTTGTGCGAAAAGGATATTCTGTCAAGGGTGCCCATTATTTGCCATGGATTTCCATTGTCATTTATAAAGATGTTGTTGCAGATGGTTCCGCTGGTATTATATGCAGCATCTTCAAGGCTGGCACCAACCTGCAATTGCCCATTAACAATGGTATTATGAGCTATCAGTACATTGTCAAGTCCCGATCCGGGAACACCGGTTGACCAGAAGGCCCATAAATCAGCATTATAAATGAAATTGTTAATTACAGTATTGTTTGCAGAGCGCGGCTTGTCCGACCTTTCATCACCCAATGTTAAGGGTCTTCTTTCTCCAACAATGTTATTGGGTGTATTATACACGATATTGCGCTGTATTAGTGCATTTCGTGTATCCGACACATAGAGATTCACGGACCAATTGTCGTATGTGATGTTATCCTCGATCAGGGTGCCTTCAGCTTCAAATGAGGAGATCCCCTCACCCCAGTTATTGTAAGCAATGTTTCGGCGCAGAATGGCATTGGTGGTAATACCGTCCACAGGACTACGGGCCGCGCTAATTCCCGTTGACCAGCCATGTCCAATCGATCCGGGATTTGCAGAGTTGGAACGATCACACTGCCATACCACGCAATCCTCGGCAATTCCATAATCGCCACTTACCAGAACACCGTTTTCCTGCGCATGGTGCGCTAATATTTTTCCAGCTTTATCATGTTGGCCTGATAAAATTACACACATACCGTTGCTGTTCTTCACTTCAAAACCGATAAAACTGACGTAATCTCCTTCCAGTGTAACCAACGAACTCCATTGTGATGAGGGCATGGTGTTTTCACCGTCGATCACCGGATATTCCCCGGGGTAAGCCATGATGGTAATAGGAGCATCCGCAGTACCGGATTGACCAACATAGACCCTTTCAACATAGGTACCGGTACGTACATATAATATATCACCAGCTTTCAGCATGGAAACTCCCTTACTGATTGTTTTCAAAGGCTTTTCAAGAGTGCCGGAACTATTATCACTACCTGCAGGGGATACATAGTAATTTGTTCCGGATGCAACAGGAGAAAAAATCATACAAAATAAATAAATGCCCATGACTCCCGCTATATATTGATTCAACATACATTTTCTGCGAGAGAATAACCTTAATTTAATTTCTGTCGTTTTCATATTAATAAGAGCTTATCAGTGTTTGGTGAGAGGTGAAAACATTCAGAAAATGAAATGGCAATCAAAGGATCAGGACTTTGGCCCTAAAAGGAATGAGGATTGGAAATAACTGGCAACAAAATTATGTCATTCAGAGGTGAAAGTCAATTATTTCCGTCTTTAAAATGCGATTGGTTATGCTCTGTATTTAGTTGAATTATAACTATTTCAGATTGTGTTCCCAGCCGTAAGGGGATGAACCGCAGGCCCAGTCCTGAAGTAACATAGAAGCGGGTATCCGCTGACTCCCCGTAGCCATACGATAAGGGCCATAATTGTTCAAGGATCAGGTTGAAGGGGAATATCTGTCCGTTGTGCAGGTGCCCTGAAATCTGAAGATCAACTTTGTTTAGTTCAGCCTCACCAAGTGTTGGCTGATGATCTAGCAAAACAATCGGGAGCTTCCTGTCCAACCCGGTCATCACCGTTTCTAAAGGTTTACGTGGTGTATTTGTGCCATCATCCCTTCCAATAAGCACCATACTGCTGTCGATGGTGATTGCCCGATTGCACAATAGCTGAATACCCGAGTGTTTCAAAAGCGCAAAAGCCAGTTTCGGGTCCTGATAGTGCTCATGATTACCTAATATTGAATATACTCCGTATCTGGCTTTCAGTTTTTTTAATTCTTTTATATAGTCACCGGCATACCGATAATTAAAGTCACGATCTATCAGATCTCCTGCAAAAACAATGATATCCGGTTGCTGCCGGTTGATCAGGTTTACCCAAGAGGCAAGTCTTTTTATCCCGCTCACCCCACCCAGGTGCATATCGCTGGCTGCAATGATGGTGAATTCTCTTTGAAGGGCAGTTGGTTTATCTACTTCCAAATTCAACGTAACCATCTGGGGATGAATAAAACAGGAATAACCGTACAGGATGGTTACCGAAACCGCAAGAATAACTGAAGCAAGGTAGATATTTCTGATTTGCCTGCCATGATGGGTAAGGCAGGCCTCAATAATTGGAACGCGTTGTTTAATTTTTCCAAGCAGGTCAGCTAATAACGCTGCACCCGCAAAAAGCACCAGGGAAAAAGCCCAGCATCCTCCTATGCTTTTACATAATATGGAAAGGCTCATAGGTAATGTCTGTGCAAGTGTTATCCCAACTATAAAACATAACGAAGTAATCATAAAAGCGACCCGGTATAAGATGCATAGCATCTTTTTTTTGGGAAGGGCCTTACTGCCCCTTATAAACACGTATGTGCCGAGGGAAGCATAAAGGAACACAACAATTATGATAAGCGCGACAGACATAGACATTGATCCTGGTCAGCAGTAAAGATACTAAAAATGGCCTTCCCGGAATCGGGGCTGTCGATCAGCGATTTACACTCAAAGTTAACAGGTGTTTCAAAAAAACTACCGGTTGAATATCTGCCGGTATAATCAGGTGGTTAATTGCGCTCTGGTGGAGCTTTTCAAATGAGGCCTCCTTCCGTGATTCCTCTTCATCAGTATTATTTACCTGTGTATTATACTAAATTCCAAGAAACAAATGATCCTGTTTCATCTCAGTATCACCCGGATAAAGATGGCTTTATGGCAATTTGCGGATGCAAAAATTCGGGTAACACAATCTGCCTGACATTGCATTGGAACAAATTAATATATTTCGATTTGAATAAAGATATCTTTTAAAAAACTATATTTGATCAGATGAGATATTCTTTTATTCAAGATGAGGTTTACTGATGAAGTATAATCATGGCGGGAATAAAATAATTATTGTTCAACAAAAAAATATCAGTCGATGAAAAAATTAGCTACACTCCTGTTCATTTTGGCTTTGACCAATTCATTGCCTGCCCAGCCAGGTAAAACGAGAATTATTGAAGACGGAGGAACAGGTGCTTACAAAGCCATCATGCAAACAGATTCCTCGTTGCTTACACATACTATTTTCAGACCGGAAAACCTGGATGCTTTTGGCGAGAAAAATAAACTTCCCATAATTGCCTGGGGAAACGGTGCCTGTGCCAATTCGCCCTGGGAGCATCTGAATTTTTTAAGTGAAGTGGCTTCGCATGGCTTTCTGGTTATTGCAATTGGTCCCATGCCGGCAGAAGGAGAACAGAAAAGGGATCAATCACTCTCATCTCAAATGCTCGATGCCATTGATTGGGCTATTGCGCAAAACAGTGACAAAAAAAGCCCCTATTATGGCAAAATAGACATCCATAAAATTGCCGTTAGCGGCATGTCGTGCGGTGGATTGCAAACCCTTGAGGTGGCAGGAGATCCGAGATTAACAACCATTATTGTGTGTAACAGCGGTGTACTGCCCAACCCGGGAGGCGGAATGCCGGGTATGCCGCAAATTACAAAAGATCAGCTTGAGAAATTGCATACACCAGCGCTTTATCTTTTAGGTGGTGAAAAGGATATTGCATACAACAATGGTATGGACGATTTCAAACGGATTAACCATGTGCCGGTTTTTGTCGCAAATATGGATGTGGGACATGGGGGAACTTACAGACAACCCCATGGCGGGGAATTTGCCATAGTGGCAACATCATGGTACAAGTGGCAGTTAAAGGGCGATGAGCAAGCCGGAAAGCTTTTCACCGGTAATCCCTGCGGATTGTCGCAATCAAAGGTGTGGACGGTTGAGAAAAAGAATCTGCCGTAATTGCTTATCAACTGAATACTGTTATACTCATGCGACAGATCTTTGAAGATGTAACTCAGGGAAGCAATAACCTGGGGTATCAATTCTGCATGATATTGGCTTCAGGCCTGCTGTGGAAAACCCTGCAATCCCGAAGAAGTTAATTTCATTACAAGCCTTGCATTATGTGAGTAGAACTGTCGTGCCATGTGATTTTGATATCCGGTGAACCCGCCTCCGCATTATTCAGAATTGAACATGACATATAGCTAGTCCGGCACCTTAATTATTTGTTAATTTCGGAATACATAAGCCGGAAGATTGCAAAAATGCATAGATTTACCTTGTCTGGCGCCAAATCAATGGTATTCATTTAAAATGAGTACAGCTGCATTCCCTGTATCTGGCAGCCATGACAAATGTGACATTCCATACCATCTAAATATTAATAAAGAGTAAAGCATGAATATTATGAACAAACATTTCAGGAAAGTGATTTTCATTTCTTTGTTGGCGGTCTTTCCAATTCTTGCCGGTTATAGTCAGCAAACCGGTTTTAAGCTTAATGAACTGGGCGTATTCAAAAAGCCCGGCGTGGACCTGATGATTTATAATGATTCCTATAATGCGGGCGGCTTTTATGATGAAAAAGTCAACGGTATTCAAATGATACAGCATGAGGTGCGCACTGTTACGGGAGGTGCAATAAGGCTGAGTCCCACACCTGAGCAATGGGATCTTATCCCCACAGTAAAAGAACGTATAGTTAACGCAAGTGAGAACACAGTAACACTTACTTTGCACTATAAGGAATACGACTTTACCAGCAAGCTAAAGGTAGAAGCAAAGGACAACGGTTGTCTTATTTCAGTTATTCTTGATAACCCTGTTCCTAAAAAATTGGAGGGTAAAGCAGGCATGAATATTGAGTTTCTGCCATCAACCTACTTCAAAAAAACCTTTATAATGGATGATCAGGCAGGCATCTGCCCGCTTGCACCAACAGGGCCGATGGTCAGTGATGCATTTTCCGAGAAGATCCCGCAGGCCAATAGCATGCTTACCAATGAACGGTTCGGAGACACCTATGCCAAAGCCACTCCCTTTTCTTCGGGCAAAAAGCTCGTATTATCACCCGATGATCCCCTGTCCTTGGTAACCGTTGAATCTCTTACAGGTTCAATCGGCTTTCTGGACGGCCGTAATCTGGCATCAAACGGATGGCTGGTGGTTCGGGAAATTATTCCTGCCGGAAAAACCGGGACGGTGATTCAATGGATGTTTACTCCAAACGGTGTGGCCAATTGGGTAAGAGAACCTGTGATTTCTCATTCACAGGCAGGTTACCACCCCAACCAGCAAAAAGTAGCCGTCATCGAACTCGATGCAAAGGACAAAGCTTTGGCTACTGCAAGCCTGTTTCGCATGGGCGAAGACGGAAAACAGGTCAAAGTGCTTGACGGCCAATTAACCAGCTGGGGCAAATTCCTGCGTTACAATTACCTGAAATTCGATTTTTCAGCCGTTAATGAGCCGGGCATTTACAAAATTCAATACGGCAATGCAGTAACGGAAGCTTTCCCGATCGGGAACAGTGTTTATGAAAATATCTGGCATCCGACGCTCGACACCTGGTTCCCGGTGCAAATGGATCACATGTTTGTAAAAGAAGCGTACCGGGTATGGCATGGAAATCCGCACCAGGATGACGCACTTCAGGCACCCCCTGATACGGTTATCCACGATGGTTACCGGATGGGCAGTACCACAGGTACGAAATATAAACCTTACGAGCATATTCCGGGACTTAATATTGGTGGTTGGTTTGATGCCGGTGATTTTGACATCCAAACAGGTTCTCACAATACAACAGTAGGATATCTGGTAAGTATCTGGGAGGATCTGAACATTATGCGCGATGAAACCATGATTGACAAAGACCGTAAGTACGTGGCCATTCATCACCCCGACGGAGTGCCGGATTTGTTGCAGCAGATTGAACATGGCACACTGGCGCTGGTAGCTCAGTACCGGGCTTTTGGCCATTCCATCAGGGGGATAGTTCAGCCCCATTTATGGCAATACACCATGATTGGCGATGCAGTCAATTTAACTGACGGGCGTATTTACAATCCTGACCTGAAGCCATTTGAGAGTGACGGATTCACATCCGGAACCATGGACGACCGGTGGGCATTTACCAGTACAAGCCCGGTTTCGGATATGGGATCGGCAACTGCACTGGCAGCAGCCGGCAGAGCACTAAAGTCATATAATGACGCGCTTTCAAAAGAATGTCTCGAAATAGCGAAAAATGTATGGGAAAAAAATGTGGCTCAGAAAAAGGAACAACCTGAAGTTCGACCTACCGTTCGACCTTCTGATATGGCAGATGGATTTGCTCATTTTGAAAATTTGATGTCAACAGGTCAGGAAGTAAATTTGACCATCGAATTGCTGGTTTCCACCGGAGACAAAAAATACGCCGATTATCTTACCAGGGTTTGGCCAAATGCAAAAAACAGAGTTATTGGCAAAAGTCAGAGATGGTCTTTCGGAGCAAGTTCGGTAAGAACCCTGCTCAAAGCAATTCCTTTTATGGATGAGGCATTCAAAAATGACATCCGTGCCTATGCGCTGGATACAAAAAAACAACTCGATTCGATAAGCAAAACAAATCCCTATGGTGTTCCTCTGGGGCAGGGAGGCTTTTATACTCCCGGAAGCAATTTTTCCATTGTGGATTGGTCTATCACCAATGCAAAATTGCATCAGCATTTTCCTGATTTAATCAGCAAAGAACATGCTGTCAGAGGCTTGAACTACATTCTTGGTTGTCATCCTGCATCAAGCATATCTTTTGTTTCAGGAGTTGGGACCAATTCAAAGAAGGTTACATACGGCAACAACCGGGCAGATTTCACCTACATACCTGGTGGCATGGTCCCCGGAAATTACCTGATAAAACCTGATTTTTACGAAAACAAGGAAGATTGGCCCTTTATCTGGTATGAAAATGAGGTTGTTGTTGATGGCTGCGCCGGTTATATTTACCTGGCAGCAATGGTAAATAACCTGCTTAAGGAATCGGAAAAATAAACTGAGGATGTAATATAATGGCTTACTATCTGTCATTGCGAGACCTGCCTGCAGGCAGGCTTCACTTCGTTCGCAATGACGTTCCCTGAATACTGAGCGTAGTCTCCTGACTACGCTCTTTTTCTTGTCTTTTAAAACAATCTGTTTTCTAAAGAAGCTGCACTTTCTTATGGGTTTCTATTATATTTCTCAATTCTTTCGCACACCTTTCTTTATGTATTATTTTTCATTTTCTTGATCAACTGTGGATAAAGTTCATTTCTTACATATTTAAAACCCGGTTCTATCTTCAGAATCTTATCGAGGTAGTATTTTGAAGTCATGTAATCGCCCAGATAATAATAGGACTGAGCTATACTTGTCAGCAGATTCAAATAATTCCAATTCTCTGAGATACCGGCAGCATCCTTTTCCATAATTTTCATTGCTTTCAGGTAATGCTCCAATGCTTCTTTTTTTGAACCCCCGAAAAGCGGCGGCATATAAAACTTGATATTACCCGACTGAATGTATCCGTAAGGATTTTCTTTATCCTGTTCAATGGACAGATTTGCACAGGCAACGCTTTTTCGGCCCAGGACAGGAGCCAGTAATTTGTTCAACCCCACTCTGTATGCGAAAAATGCCGATTTATACGCGTTAACCATTGAATGATTTTTGGGATTCTTTTCCAATACAGAAAGGTAATTTTCAGCCTGTGCCAGGTATCTTTTTGCCTCATCAGGTTTATGATTGCCAACACACCAGGCAATATAACCGTATTGGTAATTAACCAATTCGAGTACGTAATCGGGGCTCTTTTGATTTACGCCATGCATTTTGTCGATGATATCCTTCCAGTTTGCCATATTGTTGTTTACATAGGCGGAATAAATTTCTGATTTATTGCCTGCCCTGGCGCAGGTGGTCAGGAATACCATCAGCATCATTGCTAAGATTTTATTTCGCTGCCTTTCCAATTGTATGTTTAGTTTTTATTGTTGATCAATGTTTGAGGAATAAATAATCCAAATAAGCTTTGCTCAACAACAGGAATTTCCAGAAATTGTGAATATGGATTCATAAAACTAACCGCAATTGAAAATGAGGTGATGCAATGGCGTGTAACAATTTTACTTATGTTGAAAGTAACATCATGATACAGGTCCATCATAAAAGATATTTTTTGCTTTTGTTTCCGATCGATTGGATTCGGTGGTTGTAGTTGCAATAAAGATAAGGCATAGTTTGAATATTTGTAATATGCCGGGCTAAATCTGGTTTCTGAATTTCATCCTGGGGCTTACCTTTTGTGAAAGTGAATTTCTGTCATTGGTTATTTCATTGTTCCAAATGTTTCCCGTTCAGAAATCACCATCCGGCATAACAAACTTCAGCCGTTATTCGCTCCGGATTCGCCAGCTTTGATTCCTTTTTTGATGCCCTAAAAGAAATATTTGCTAGATTTATGGCGATAATCAGCTGGCCACAAAGGCAATAGAGAGTAAATGCGTAACAGCTGCAACAAGGTTATGAAACAAAAAATAGCTATAATACTTTTACTATTACTTTGCGTTAAGCTGAATGCACAGGAAAGTTTTTATGCCCGGTTATCAGAATCAGCCATTGAGCTGACCCGGCAGGTTGTAACCTATGATCCGGGCTATTTCAAAATCAGTTATCCCAACGGAGATATCCCCGCCAATAAAGGCGTATGCACCGATGTGATCATCAGGGCGTACAGAAAAATGGGCATTGATCTGCAAAAGGAAGTTCATGAAGATATGAGGCTCAATTTTGGGAAATATCCCAGGATCTGGGGACTGTCTAAAACCGATAAGAATATTGATCACCGCAGGGTGCCCAACCTGATGGTTTTTTTTGAACGCCATGGCAGCGTTAAGCCAATTACAGATAACCCTGACGACTATCAGCCCGGAGATATTGTATGCTGGAATCTGGGCGGGGCTGTAACCCATATTGGTATTGTGGTTAACAGAAAATCGCGTGATGGCAAAAGATACCTGATTGTGCACAATATCGGAGGCGGACAGGTGATGGAGGATTGTTTGTTTGATTTTAAAATCATCGGGCATTATCGTTATCAAAAGGAATAAATGGGATTACTTTTAGGCAATTCATATTATTCTTGTATTTGTAATTTATTAAAAATGAAAAAACGCTTGTTTCTGTTGCTTTTCGGACTCTCAGGGCTGAACTGTTTTGCCCAAATTACCTTTGAAAAAGGTTACTATATTGATAATTATGATAATAGAGTCGACTGCCTAATTAAAAACAAAGACTGGGAAAGCAATCCCAATAGCATTAATTTCAAGTTGTCGGATAGTTCTGAACAACAAACGTTACATATTGATTCTGTAAAAGAATTCGGGATTCATGATAAAGCAAAATACATTAGAGCAAAAGTTAATATCGACAGGTCAAGTGATAGATTAAGTGAATTAGATCATAATAACAAGCCCGTGTTTTCTGAAGAAGTATTGTTTCTAAAGGTATTGTTGGAGGGGAAGGCCAACCTTTATGAGTATAATGATAAAGGCCTGATCAGATTCTTTTTCAGTACGGAAAACTTACCTGTTGAGCAACTGGTGCATAAAAGCTATATGAATTCCGAAAATCAGGTAGCAACAAACAATCTCTTCAGGCAGCAGTTAATGGCAAATCTTACTTGCACTGATTTGCCTGTCAGCTATTTTCAAGGATTGGAATATACACGAAAAGATTTGATTGAGTTTTTTACGAAGTATAATGAATGTCATAACTCAGCACCAATCTTTTTTGAAAAGCAGCAAAAAAGAGACCTGTTTAACCTGACACTCATGCCCGGATTCAGGTATTCTTCGATGTGGATTCAAAACAATGCATTTTTTTTCAAAAAAGTTGATTTTGATGGTAAATACAGATTTACCTTAGGAATGGAAGCCGAGTTCATCTTTCCCTTTAACAACAATAAGTGGGCCATGTTCATTGAACCTACTTTTCAATATTATAAATCTACAGGTTCTACAATTTCCAATATTACCACAGGAGAAGGTGTTACGGCAGAGGTTGATTACAAATCCCTTGAAATTCCTATTGGTATCAGATATTATCTTTTTCTTAATAATAATTCAAAGATCTTTTTACATGTTGCGACTATTTATGATGCTTATTTTAATTCGTCTTTGAGCGTCACTAAAAATAGTGGGGTTGAATTCTGGGACTTTTCATTTACTACAAAAAATAATTTTATCGCAGGATTGGGCTTTAAATTCAATGATCGATACCGTGTTGAAGTAAACTATCAGACCAGAAGAGAAGTCCTAAGCACTTACACTTCATGGAGTAGCGGCTTTCATACTGCATCTGTTATTTTGGGGTATTCCTTTTTCTAGCATCTCATTTTATTTCCACGAGATTGAAAAGCTGATCAATTCACAAGTCATTTTAGTAGCCTTATGTTAAATGTGAACAAGAGCTCATTTCGATTGTTGAATGTTCAAACCGATTGATTAAACAACAATGAAACATCTTGTTTTCTTCAACAACATGCCTATGATGAACAAGGCTTTAATTGCCTTAGCATTAATTTCTTTTGTGACGGGTTCTTTTGGACAAACCGGTACTATCAAGGGCCGTATTTTCAATGCATCCAGCAATCAGCCCGTGGCTTTTGCCAACGTGGTGATTACAGGCACCAATACCTATGCGCTGAGTGATACAACAGGACACTTTGAAATAAGCAGCGTGAATCCGGGGTATTACAGTTTGTCAGCTCTTGCCGTGGGATTCGAAAATGCGATAAGTGAAGAATTCCATGTGACCAATGCCCGGGTAACTTTTGTTGATATAAAAATGGTCGAAAAGCCTACCGAGCTTGACCAGGTAGTGGTCAAGGCCACTGCTTTCAAACGTGCTGAGGAAAGTCCGGTTTCGCTGAAATCAATTGGAATTGCTGAAATTGAAAGAAGTCCGGGTGCCAACCGCGACATATCCAAGGTAATTCAGGCATTGCCGGGGGTAGCTTCGGGACTGTCATACCGGAATGATTTGATCGTACGCGGAGGTGGACCTTCGGAAAACCGCTTTCTGGTGGATGGCATTGAAATTCCCAACCTCAACCATTTTGGCACACAAGGTGCCAGCGGCGGATCGGTAGGTATCATCAACAGCGATTTTTTGCGTGAGGCAGACCTGTTCACCGGTGCTTTTCCGGCCAACCGCGGCAACGTGCTGAGCTCAGTGCTCGAAATGAAGCTCATTGACGGCAATCCCGACAAAATGGTTTACCGGGCGGCCCTCGGAGCCAGTGAAGTGGCTGCCAGTGCATCCGGACCGCTGGGCGAAAAAACCACGCTCCTGGTTTCGGCACGGCGTTCCTACCTCCAGTTGCTGTTCAATGCACTGGGACTACCATTCCTGCCTACCTTCAATGATTACACGGTTAAGGTAAAAACCCGCTTCAACCTCAAAAACGAACTGACCCTGCTGAGTATTGGGTCACTGGATAACAGTGTGCTGAATACTTCAATCAAGGATCCTGATGAAGAACAACAATACATACTGAGCTACCTGCCCGAGTATGACCAGTGGACTTATGCCATTGGCGCTGTATACCGGCATTACAGGGATCGTTCTTACGACACCTGGGTACTCAGCCGCAACATGCTGCATAATGAATCGAGAAAATACGAAAATAATGATGAAGACGGCAATCTTACCCTGAACTATGTTTCACGCGAAATTGAAAACAAGTTCAGGTACGAGAACAATGCAAGGTTGGGTGAATATAAGATCATCAGCGGTGCCGGGGCGGAATTCGCAAAGTATACCAACAATACCTTTCAGCGTGTATTCATCCCACAGGCTGACGATACGCTAACCACTGTCGATTATAGTTCCTATCTGGATTTTTTCAAGTATAGTGCTTTCGTTCAGGTGAGCAGGAGTTTTCTGACTGATAAGCTGACACTTTCGGCAGGACTTCGAGCTGACGGAGCTTCCTACTCCAATGAAACCAGCAATCCGTTGCGTCAGATTTCCCCGCGGGTTTCATTTTCTTATGCACTCAGCAAAAAGGTATCGCTTAATGCCAACCTGGGCAGGTATTTCCAGTTGCCTTCATATACCACACTCGGATACCGCAATCTTGCCGGCGATTTGGTAAACAAAGCCAACGGCATCAGATACATCCGTTCAGATCACCTGGTTGCCGGTGTTGAGTTCCGCCGCAATACCAATGCCCGGCTGAGTGTTGAAGGATTCGTCAAATGGTACGACCACTATCCTTTTTCGGTTAACGATTCGGTATCCATTGCCAGCAAAGGAGCCAATTATGGCACCTATGGTGATGAGCCGGCTACACCGGTATCATCGGGAAGAGCTTATGGTGCTGAATTGTATTACCGCGATCAGGTGCTCGATCGGGTTAATGTGATTCTTTCCTATACCCTGGTTCGTTCGGAGTTTGAAGATAAGAACGAACGTTTGATACCTTCAGCATGGGACAACCGCCACATCCTGAACGTTTCGGCTTCGGCAGGTTTCAACCGGAACTGGAATGTGGGCATGAAATGGCGTTTTGTTGGCGGTGCGCCCTATACACCTTTTGATTACAGCCGCTCATCGCTGGTTGAAGCCTGGGATGCCCGGGGACAGGGTTACCTCGATTTCTCCAGATACAATACGGAGCGCCTCGGTAATTTTCATCAGCTTGACCTGAGGATTGACAAGGAGTATTTTTTCAGAAAATGGTCGTTGGATGTTTATGTTGACGTGCAAAACCTGTATAATTTTCAATCAAAAGAAACCGGAATACTTTTGCTACAGCGCGATACAGAAGGAAATCCGGTAATTGATCCGGAGGATCCGGCCCGTTATGTGCTCAAGTCGATCACTACCAAATCGGGCACCGTGTTGCCTACGCTGGGAATCGTAGTTGAATTCTGACAGGGCAGATTGATCTGAAGGGAGCTATCTTCTTCGGAATGACAGCATGAAGGATAAGAAGATGCACACCATAAGCACCAGGAAACTTACCTGCAGGTTCTTCCATTCGGCAATAAAACCCAGTAAAACAGGGCCAGTGAGGAATCCGATATTGGCTGTGGCGGAAATAAATGAAACTCCGTCAGCAGTTCTGATGCCCTTGATGCGTGAAGCCAACCGGTAGACTTCAGGAACAACTACCGAAAACCCGATCCCAATAATGAAAAATCCGGCAAATGTAGTTGCCGGCAAGGCCAGCAGCACCAGTACAAAGCCAACAAGACTGGTTCCGATGGCCATGCGGAGCAGTTTCCACGATCCGAATCGGTGGCTCAATGCGTCACCGGTAAAGCGGCCGAGCATCATGCCCACTGAGAATAAGGCATAGCCAAGTCCCAGTAGATGACCTTTCACAAGAACTATTTTTTTCAGATAAAGTGCGCTCCAGTCGGCGATAGCACCTTCTGAAACCATCAGAATCAGGCTGATCGAAACAATAGCAAGCAGGGGTTTGATGGGAAATTTTTCGTGTTTGGTTTTTTCTACATGTTCACTGCGGATATGGAAGTATTCCTGTTTCAGCCAGAATTGCAATCCAATAAGAATGGAAACGAGCACGGTGATGTGTACCAGGGGCATCTTCAGCAGTCCTGCCATAAAACTACCGGTAGCCGACCCTATGAAGCCGCCGATGCTCCAGAAACCATGACTTCCCGTCATGATGTTCCTGCCTTCCAGTTTTTCAATGGTGGCAGTAAGTGAATTCAGCGAAATGGCAAAAACCGAGCTCGTCAGCCCGAAGCAGTAAAGAGCAATACAAAGTGCCACATACGTTGGGGCCAGGAACATGCCGTAAAGTGCCAGTGCATATGAAATAAAACCGATAAAAGCCTGCCGGCCCACTCCCAGCCGGTCGACGAGCCAGTTGCTCAAGGGCAGCATCGTCAGCGATCCCAGTGAAGTGAAGAAGAGAGCACCACCGATCTTACCTTCGGTTATATGGAGCTTTTCTGCTACAAAGGGTATGTAAGTAACCCAGGTACTGAATACCAGGCTGAAGCATGAGTACAAAAAAGCAGGGGCAAAGTATTTGCGACGCTGAAAGAATATTTTAACCGACAGCATGACCTTAAAAATGCGTTGCAAAACTAACATCTTTTAAGCATCTGCGGAAAAACAATTTAATTGAATTGAAATTAGAGGCAGTGTTTAAAGTCAAAAAATGAGCGTAGTCAGGAGACTACGCTCAGCTTTTACTACATGGGTTTAACCGGAATACAGATGTCAACCCTGAATTTTCTGGAGGCATTCAATTCGTCGTTGTTATAATAAATCTCGTAGGGGCAGGCGTCGGCCGGCTCGAAACCGCTTTGCGACAGCCACAGGCATGTTGAATCCCAGGCCTGTTGAAATTCATGGGTGAAGATTTCAAACTGTCCGACAACGAATTTTCCACTGGGAATCTTCATTTTACCAATCTCACCTTCGGTTTTCACATCGCCTTTTACGGTAATGCAGGCACTCTGCCTGATTTTTTCATGGTCGGTAACTTTCGGGTCGTCGTGATAATAGGTAATACCCTTTGTTTCGGGGAATTGCAACAGACCCCTGGGGCCTGCCCATTTGAAAAGCTTGTCATACGCTGTTCCAATCTGGTCGAAACGACCGGTATGCCTGCAATAAACAACGTCCATAGCAGGCATGTCCTTGATTTCAAAATTGTCTTTCATCATGGTGTTAAGTTTTAATGAATTGTTTTCACAAACGTAGTCCATGTTGGTTTCAGACAATTTACTGTTCTTGCTGAGCAATTGACGATTCTTGCTGTTTTCATCCCGACTTTTGCGAAACTCATTGGCACTAATCCCAAACCGGGCTTTGAAGTTCCTGCAGAAAACGGAGGTACTGTTGTATCCATAGTTTATGGCTATTTCAGATACGGGTGTTTCAGGGCTGTTGAGGAGCATGCTGGCGGCTTTTTCAATGCGGAGGCGTTTGATGAATTCATAAAGCGTTTCACCGATAAAAGCCGCAAAGATCCGGTGAAAATGAAACGGAGAGAAACTGGCTACACTGGCCAGTATCTCAAGTGAAAGCTCCTCGTCAATATGTTGTTCAATGTAATCAATCACCTTGTTGATGCGGTGAATGTATTCTTTTTGGTAGGCGTTCATAAATGGAAATATGCTGATGCTAGATTATTTGTAATTACAATTATTTTCAATCTCAGCAGAGTTTGTTTGCAATTATTAGTAACAATATGGTCCGGTGTCCAAAGGAGAATGCGGGCATAGCATCATGAATTGTTGGTCATAGAGCTGCGGTTTAATTCAACAGGTTCCACATGAATATTAACTTCAATATGGTCAATCTTTTTCATGATCCGGTCTTCAATTTCATCACAGATGCGGTGTACATCTCTGAGTTCCATATTTTCGGGCATTTCAAGGTGCACATCGGCAAACCGGTAATGGCCTGATTTGCGGGTACGCAGGTTATGAAAGGAAAATGAATATTTGGCAATTTCTTCCCGGATGATCCGGTTTTCTTCTTCGGAAAGTGATGCATCCAGCAGCGGTGAAAATGCGTGCTGCAACAAATTATAGGATTCTTTCAAAATGAGTATAGCAACGCCAATGGCAATAACCGGATCGAGAAAGGTCCATCCGGTGAGCCAAATAAGCAAAAGACCAGCGGCTACGCCGGCAGAGGTATAAACATCAGTCTTCAGGTGAAGGGCGTCGGCCTCCAGGGCAATGGAATCGGTCTTTTTGGCAACCTGGTAAAGTTTGCGCGACACAAGGATATTCACAACTGCGGAAATAGCCATGACCACAACGCCCAGGGCAAGATTATCAACCGGCTCGGGTTTGAAAATTTTATGAATGGCTTCATAAATAATCCAGGCAGCTGCAATAAATATCAGGATCGCTTCAATCACTCCGGATATGTTTTCAACTTTACCATGGCCATAGGGATGTTCTTTATCGGGAGGAGTATCCGAAACCTTAACCGAAAAGAAAGCAATGATGGCAGCAAGCAGGTCCATCCCCGAGTGAATGGCTTCTGAAAGAATACTTACCGATCCGCTGAGCAGACCGGCAATCAGTTTCATAAGGATCAGGCTTGTGTTTGAAATAATCGACAGACGCGCAGTTTTTACTTTTTCAGTCATGTTGAACAGGCTGGATTAAACTAATTAACTACCTCGATGCTGCAAAATTAACAGGATTACTTATTGATCAGCTGAAAAATTAACAATATTCACAATCCTGGATTCTGGTCAAAATTACTGTTCCATAACTTGTGCATTACATGCTGTGATATTGCAGCCAACTATTTAAACGAATGTAAACCAGCTGCTGTGGTTAGGTCTTGTCGGTTCATTCTTGTATATTTGTTAATAGAATGAACTATAACCCCACTATCATGAGAATCGCAGTATTGACAATTGTTTTGGGATTCAGTGCCTGTGTTTATTCACAGGAGGTGATGATCAACATACCCGGACGCACCGGTTTTTCACTGAACGGAAAGTGGAATTACATTGTAGATCCGTATGAGAACGGGTATTACGATTACCGTTACGAACCATTTGATAAAAATGAGAATCCCACAGGAGGGTATTTTCTCGACAGGAAACCGGCCAGCAAATCGGACCTGGTGGAATACGACTTTGACCTGATGCCTTCATTGATGGTTCCCGGCGACTGGAATTCTCAGGATGACAAACTATTTTACTATGAAGGTACGGTATGGTACCGGAAGTTGTTTGAATATGATAAAAAGGATGTAGTGAACCGGGTGTTTATTTGCTTTGGCGGGGCCAATTACGAGACCGATGTATATTTGAACGGCCGTAAACTGGGCAAACATATTGGAGGTTTTACCCCTTTTAATTTTGAAATAACCGGCATATTAAAAGATGGCCCGAATTCAGTGGTGGTAAAAGTAGACAACAAGCGCAGGCGCGATGGAGTGCCGACTTTGAACACCGACTGGTTCAACTACGGAGGACTGACACGCGACGTTTGCATTGTTGAAGTGCCCCAGACTTTCATATCGGATTACTTAATCCAGCTGGCAAAAGGACGACAGGATTTGATATCGGGCTATGTGAAATTGAACGGCCAGAAAGCTTCTCAAAAGATCAAAATTGAAATACCTGAATTGAAAATTGCGACGGAAGTAACCACCGATGCGAATGGCACTGCCAATATAGAAATTACTGTGAAGAAACTGGAACGATGGTCGACCGTCAATCCAAAGCTTTACCAGGTGAACATCTCCGCGGGAGGTGATGCGATCAGTGAAAAGATCGGCTTCAGAAATATTGAAACCCAGGGCACAGACATTTTACTAAACGGAGTGAGTGTATTTCTCAGGGGTATCTGCATCCATGAAGAAAACCCGATGCGGGGCGGCAGGGCCTATTCGCTTGAGGATGCCCGTATGCTTCTGGGTTGGGCCAAGGAACTGGGCTGCAATTATGTGCGACTGGCACATTATCCGCACAATGAAAACATGGCCCGGGTGGCTGATGAAATGGGCATACTGGTATGGGAGGAGAATCCGGTTTACTGGACCATATTGTGGGATAACCCCGCTACCTTTGAAAATGCCAGAAATCAGCTCACCGAACTGATTACACGAGATAAAAACCGGGCCTCCGTAATCATCTGGTCTATGGCTAATGAAACACCGGTAAGTGATGCCCGCACCATTTTCCTTAAAAAACTGGTTACCCATGCACGTGAACTCGACAATACCCGGCTGATATCAGCAGCCATGGAGGTGCATCGTGATCCGGGAAAACCCTATCACCGGATTGTAGAGGACCCGTTTGCCGAACATACCGACATTGTAAATTTCAATGAATATGTAGGATGGTATGATGGATTGCCACCGGATTGCGACAAGATCAACTGGATTATCAACTATAACAAACCGGTGATGATCAGTGAAGCAGGGGCCGGAGCATTACAGGGATTGCATGGAGATGCGCTTACACGCTGGACCGAGGAATTCCAGGAAGACCTGTTCAGGCGGAACCTCGCTATGCTTTCAAAAATTCCCCAGTTCCGCGGGGTATCACCCTGGATCCTCTGCGATTTCAGATCGCCACGCCGGCACCTGGCAAATATACAGGACGGGTGGAACCGCAAGGGCCTGGTTGGCGAAAATGGCACCAAGAAAAAGGCATTTTTTGTGGTGCGCGATTTTTACAGAAAAATGGAATTGGAGTATCCGGTGAAGTAGGTGCTTAAAAGTATGAAAAGAGATAGTATTCATACTATTATGAAAATACTTTTTTTTGCGTTACTTCATGCCTTTGCATTAGCTGCTTTCTCTCAGCAACCTGAAATCGGGGGATATTATGTGTATTATGGAAGTCTGCACGACCACAGCAGTGTTTCTGATGGAGAAGGGAGTGCCACGGATGCCTATTCGGCTGCACGAGATGCAGCACATTACGACTTCTTTGCGTTGACTGATCATGGAGAGCTGCTTTCGAACAATGAATGGAATACGGTAAAGCAAATTGCCAATTACTTCAATGAAGATGGCGTTTTTGTTGCTTTGTGGGGCTTCGAATGGTCAAGTCCGTTATACGGACATGCAGTAGTAATAGGTTCAGGTAGTTACTGTTCAGCAATCTTGGGGGGAGTAGGGAGTTTTACTGAATTTGTGCAATGGGTGAATGCCCGTGATTGCCTGGCATTTTTTGCTCATCCCGGTTATACTGATGCCAATGGAACAGAATTCGATCATTTCCATGGCGTACCTTCATACAAATTTGTGGGTATGGAATTATGGAACGGACGCGATGGTTTTTCCACCTATTACGATAACAACGGATATTTCTCAGGTGATGACGGGCTGTCCTATTATGATGAGGCTTTGATTCGTGGTTGGAGAATAGGTGCCATGGGTAATGAAGATAATCACAATGCCAACTGGGGAGTTATCGAATCGGCAATGGCCGTGCTTGCCCCGGAACTGACCCGTGAGGCAATTTGGGATGCCCTTATGAAAAGAAGGGTGTATTCCACACTGGACCAAAACCTGGAGATGTCGTTTAAAATTCAGGGACAGGAAATGGGCAGCGTATTGCATCCCGGGAGTTACCAAGGAGAGATCAGACTGCATGATGCCGGTGAGGAGGTTTTCACAAAGGTGGAACTGATATGCAACGGCCGGATATGCCAATCCTTTGCTATTGAGGAAGTCAGTCCGCTGATTCATTTTGACACAGAAACCCGTTCGGGAGATTACATATATATAAGGGTCTACCAGCAAGACGGCGACAGGGCAATCAGTTCACCCATATATTTTGATGATGCCACATCATCACCTGAGCTCTTGGAAGAAAATCGTCAGGATATTCAGTTATACTATGCTAATGGAAGGAGCTATATTCAAATAGTCGGCATCATAAGTCCGGTAATGCTTACAATGACTGACTATTCAGGGCACATCTGTTACAGAACAATCATGGAGCCGAATGAAATACTTGAATTCTCTGCGACATCACTTTCAAGTGGAATTTACCTGTTGTATGTCGAAGGGCACCCTGAGCTTCAAGTTCGGAAACTCGTGATCAGGTAGCCAAATCATCTTTTTTTCACATTTTTTGACAATTTCTGGTGTCAGGTAAAAATATTATTCTAACTTGCCGTGAACGTACACGAACAATTTTGTCCATGGGGAAAAAGATGAAACCGGCGCATCGGCGGGTAACTATTAAAGATATTGCTGCCATGGCCAATGTTTCTATCGGAACCGTTGATCGTGTATTGAACAGAAGGGGAGAAGTCAATCCACAGACCGAAGAGCGTGTTTTGTCATTTGTTGAGAAGTTGGGGTATACCCCAAATCTATTGGCCAAATCGCTGGCGCTGAAAAAAAGCTTCAGCATCGTTGCATTGATCCCTGAAGCCGGAGTGAACAATCCATACTGGAAGCAGCCGGTTGCCGGTATTAACAGGGCAACAAAAGAACTGAATGACTTTCATGCCAAAATCCATGTTCATTATTTTGATCCTGGAAATGCGGGTTCATTCATAAAGGAGTTCGACAGGATTCTCTTAATGCATCCTGATGGGATTATCATGTCGCCTAATTTTCATGATGTGGCTCTTGAAATGATTTCCAGATGTAAAGATCTGAACATCCCGGTAATTCTAATTGATAACAATCTTGATAATGACGAAGGGCTTGCCTATTTTGGCCAGAATGCCTTGCAAAGCGGTATTGTTGCAGCAAAATTAATGCATAACAGCTTGTCACCTGAAGCCAGGGTTCTTATTTTCAACCTGGCCAGGAACAAGATCGTAACGCGACACATGAAACGCAGGGAACAGGGTTTCCGTCAATATTTCAATAGGGATGTTCCCGGACATGAGATCAGAATCATGTCAGTAGATGCAGATCTTTCCTCTAGGTTAGAACCGGCAGCAACCTTGAAGCAGCTTTTCAGTAAGGAACCTGACATTGCCGGTATTTTTGTTACCACTTCGTGGGTGCACAAAGTGGCCGGTTACTTTTCGGAAACAGGCAAGGAAAGACCTGCATTGATAGGTTATGATTTGACTGATGAAAACAGAGCATATCTGAAAAAAGGTATTATTGATTTTCTAATCTGCCAAAAACCCGAGGATCAGGGTTACCGTTCGGCCATGGCCATGTTCAATTACCTGCTCACCGGCAAACAGGTTGAAAAGATTAATTACAGTGCCATTGATATTATTATCCGCGAGAATGTTGAATTTTATGAAAAGCAAGTAACATTATCTGAGTATGAAAAAGTTTGATTTCTCTGATTTAAAAGAAAAAGTATGCGTGATTACCGGTGGCGCGGGCATTATCGGGCAGGCTTTGTGCGATGCCCTTGCTGCAGCCGGTATCAAAACCGCCATCATCGATCTGAATCTTGAAGCCGCAACCGCAATGGCAACGGAACTAACCAGAAGATACGGTACAGAATGCATTGGAGTGCAAGCCAGTGTGCTCGATAAGGAATCGCTCATCGCGGCAGAAAAGGAAATCACAGCAAAACTGGGCGCTGTTGATTTCCTGATCAACGGTGCCGGAGGCAATTCACCCAATGCAACCACAAAGATAGAGCAGATCTCCAATGCCGGGGATTTCCAGTTATCGGAAACTTTCTTTGGACTCGACCTGAGCGGATTCGACAAGGTGTTTGCTCTTAATTTTTCAGGCACACTCCTGCCTACCATGGTGTTTGTGCCGGATATGATTAAACGGGGTAAGGGGGGGGTGCTGAATATCTCCTCCATGAATTCATTCAGACCGTTGACCAAAATCCCTGCATATTCAGCTGCCAAGGCCTCAGTGAATAATTTTACCCAGTGGCTGTCGGTACATCTTGCAAAAACAGGGGTCAGGGTAAATGCTATTGCCCCGGGCTTTTTCCTGACCAATCAGAACCGCTTTTTGCTGGTGGATGAAAAAACAGGACAGCCCACACCAAGAGGCAAAAAAATAATTGACAATACCCCGGTGGGTAAATATGGTGAACCGGAAGATCTGCAGGGGGCCATGCTGTTCCTGCTTTCCGATATGTCATCGTTCATCACCGGAGTGGTGCTCCCTGTTGATGGTGGTTACAGTGCTTTTGGTGGTGTATAAAAGGTTAAAAACAGGAATATGATTTATTTTGAGCGCGGATCAGAGGATACAATTCTTACAAAAAACGACCTGAAAGAAGGGTTGTTCACCGCATTGGGTAAACTGGGACCACGCAACCGGGTGCTTGCTGTACCACCCGATTTTACCAGGTTTCATTCGCATGCCGGCGCCCTGACTTCACTGGTTTACGAATATTACCAGGACAGGCTTACCGATGTACTACCGGCTTTGGGAACACATACCCCCATGACGGCAGGACAAATTGATACCATGTTTCCGAATGTTCCCTCAAAAGTATTCAGGGTGCACGACTGGCGCAATGATGTGATCACTATAGGAAAGGTTCCGGGCAGCTTCGTTGCAGAGATTACTGACAATGCCCTTTCATACGACTGGCCGGCGCAGCTTAACAAACTGGTTTATCAGGGTGGTCACGATCTTATTCTTTCCATTGGCCAGGTTGTACCTCATGAAGTAATCGGAATGGCAAATTACAATAAAAATCTTTTTGTGGGCACAGGTGGATCAGAGGGCATCAACAAGAGCCACTTTGTAGGAGCTGTTTATGGTATGGAACGTCTGATGGGAAAAGCCGACAACCCGGTAAGAAGACTGCTGAACTACGCATCAGAACATTATATCAGTCATCTTCCCCTGGTGTATGTGCATACCGTGGTCGGACGAAATGATGAGGGAGACATGGTGGTCAGAGGACTGTTCATCGGGGATGATGTGGAAGTATTCACCCGCGCTGCTGAACTGTCGCTGAAAGTAAATTTCACCTTGTTCGACAAGCCTTTGAAAAAAGTGGTTGTTTACCTTGATCCGGCGGAGTTTAAGAGCACCTGGGTGGGGAATAAGAGTATCTACCGCACCCGCATGGCCATTGCTGACAATGGTGAGCTAATTGTATTGGCTCCCGGCATAAAGGAATTTGGAGAAGATCCGGAAATTGACCGGCTGGTAAGAAAATACGGATATTTCAGCACTCCCGAAACGCTCAGGAAACTTAAAGATAACGTGGAGCTTGAGAACAACTTGAGTGCTGCGGCGCATTTGATACATGGCAGTTCCGAAGGCAGGTTTTCCATAACCTACTGTCCCGGTCACCTGACCCGGCAGGAAATTGAATCGGTTAATTTCAGGTATGCCGACCCGGAAGTTATGATGAAAAGATACAACCCGGATTTACTGAAAGACGGATTCAACACAACAGATAACGGTGAGGAAATTTACTTTATTTCCAATCCGGCCATTGGTCTGTGGGCGTGTAAGGACAGGGTTTAGAACAATTAGCAAT